>JAPKXR010000109.1 GCA_026394715.1 Methanomicrobiales archaeon
TATTTGTGTTGTCTCCTCCCGTATCTGCACCCTGAAAAGTTTCTGTCAGGTTCTTTTTCTGGAAAACCGGACAACTTCCCGTAGCCTCACGAAAAGCGAATCGAAATTATTGCTCACAAATGTTCTTGAGGAGCATGCAGACGAGGTTCCGTTATTCATTACACGCGATCATCCGTCTTCCGGAACGATTGATGATCTCATGACCTTCATGAATGTCATCCTGACAAGAAAAGTTGCGTTCCCAGAATGTCTCATGGGTCTCCAAAGCGAGAAGAGCCGGCAGCTTGATACGATCATCACGGAATACAGGAACCGGCTAAGGGAACTGGATCTTGTTGATGGCGATACGATCCTTGAATGGACAATAGATCATCTGAACCGCTGCGGCTCATCCCCACTCGGCTCGGTCTTCATTTATGGATTCTATGAGCCCCTGCCGCTCGAACAGGATCTCTTCGAAGCAGTACGGGAGCATGCAGGGAAAGTAAACTTTTTCGTTTCTGATGGTATCGATCCGAATATTTTCAAAAACAAAAATTCAGCGGCAAGCCAACCTAGATCTCAATTGGCATTTGATCAGTTATCTGTGCAGTTGCCAATCACCGGCCTTTTTGCGGAAACCGGTCCGCTCGCATCCGGGGATTTTTTCCGGGTGCAAACATTTCCCTCGCGCTTTGCAGAAGTATATGGCATCGCGACGGAGATATGCCGGTTGAACGCTACCGGGATTCCTCTCTCAGATATTGCTGTGGTTTTTCCGGATCTTCGCGGAGACTATGGGCTTATTGAAGAAGTGTTTAATGAGTTCGAAATTCCGTGGAACGCGGCAATCGGCCCCCGGCTCTCGAAAGCACCGGTTGTCCAGTTCCTTATTGGGATTGCCGGTCTCGTTGCCAATGGGTATACCCGTGAGAATGTCGTCCGGCTGATCGGCAGCCCGTTTTTCCGGAAGGAAACAGTACCAAGTGGGACATCCCACTTGAATGCAGCTGAAGTCGATCTCGTTTCCCGGTATGCCCGGATTGATGGGACTCACCCGGCATGGATACGACAACTGGAATGGCTTCATGAAGAGTTACAGGACCCGGAAAAAACCAAGAACTACCCGGGGATCTCGGTTCATACAGTCGAACGGGTGCAGGAAGGGATGCGGATCCTCCTCCGTGACATGGATGTTCTTGCTGGAAAGAAAAGTCTCCGGGATCATATCAGCGGGTTCCGGTCCTTCCTGAAGACATGGAATATCCCTCATCTTTACACCGCGCCGGATGAACAGACTCGGGAGCGGGAGATCAAGGCATACAAAAAATTCAGCAACCGCCTTGAGACTCTCGCCATGGTTGCGTGGATCCCTGCGGATGAACCCATCACGCCGAATGCGTTTTCCCGGTTTATCACCGCCATTACCGAAGAGCCGGATGAGAGTGGCCGACAGGATTTGTCGGGTGTTGCTGTGCTCGGTCTCCGCGAATGCCCGCACCTGAAGTTCCCGTTTGTCTTTATCGGTGGGCTAATTGAAGGTATATTTCCCCGATTGACGACCCGCCTCCCGTTCACTAACTCCCTAGAGAATGTCCGCATGGGAACCCGGACTCTCTCTGAAATTCTCCGGGAAGAACAATATTATTTCATCGCAGCCCTTCTCTCCTCGCAGAAGACTTTATACCTGAGTGCCCCGCTTGCTGATTGGGAGAAACCATTGCTCACATCAGCATTTTTCGAGCGTGTCCGGATGAGAGCCGGTAATTCCTCATGGCCTGATGCTACTGTGATTACTCCCCCTGCATCCCGGCGCACTGCGGCTGTCCAAGCCGGGGAAGATATCCGTGATGAGAAGATCTGCACTGCACTTGATCTGATCCCGGGCTCGCTGGAGATCAGCGATCTTGTGGAACGCATCAACATGGAACGGTACTATCGCCGGGGCATGTGTGATTCGCCTTATGATGGCATTCTCTTCGGGGATGAATCAATCCGTACAATACTAACTGGGTGGTACGGTCCTGATCATGTGTATTCCCCGACAAGCCTTGAGACCTATGCTAACTGTCCGTTCGAATATTTCCTGAACCGGGTGATCGGTCTTCGTGCGCTGCCGGAAGTGGAGCCGAACCTGTCGGCCGGTGATCGCGGGACGGCCATCCATGATATCCTAAGCACATTTTACCGGCAGTGGCGATCGGACGGCCAGACCAAAGTCGGTCTTGCATCCTTTAAGGATGCCACAGACCTGATCATCAAAATTGCCACAGAAGAACTGGACCGATACACCTTCCAGAGTCCGCTCTGGGATGCAACGCGTATCCTGATGCTCGGGGACCAACACACTGGTCCCGGGTATTTCGAACGGTTCCTGCTCCATGAAACGGGCGAAGCAGATTCACCGCTCGTCCCGTCCATGTTTGAATATTCCTTTGGCATGGAAACATCTGAATCAGATGATCCGTCATCCTCTCCCGAACCGGTTGAACTCACTTCGTCAGATGGTGAACGGAATATATTTATTCGGGGCCGTATCGACCGGATCGATCTCACACCGGACGGATTCTTTTTGATTTACGATTACAAGTCCGGCTTGCAGCATCCCAAAGCAAAGGATATTGAAGCGGGCACTGCACTCCAGCTGCCACTCTACCTGCTCGCGTTTGAGAAGATTACCGGTAACCACGGGATTGGCGGGGGATATTACACGATCCGGCGCGAGGTGGACCGGAGCATTGTGCTCGCGGATTCAGCTGC
>JAPKXR010000231.1 GCA_026394715.1 Methanomicrobiales archaeon
ACCCCATGAGTTTGAATAGAGTCTTTTCCCTCTCAATATCTGTGAAGGAGTGCTCTTTTAAAACAGGGGCCAATTCACCGGACCTCATGCATCTGGTCAGAACGAGGTGTTCAAGTCGCGAAACAGGTAAGATTTCGATGAGCCGACTCATTTACAATCCTTTTTTTACTCCTGGTGTGGCAACGCTTCAGGCTTACCGGACGAAAATCCACAAATTACCCCCAGATCTGAATTGTAGGGTTGGGGTTCATCAAAAAAAATATGAAATTGAAAAATTGGGGTAATTATTTGCCCTGTACAACGATGTAATCCTTTTGGACTGACATATTACCCAGCATCGAACCGCTGTTGCTGTCAGATCTAAAAATGGACAGGGTGACATTGTAAATCCCGGGGAAACGGTACGTATGGACCGGGTTCTTACCGGTTGCATTGATACCATCACCGAAATCATAATTCAGGAACGTTGGAGATCCCGTTGACTGGTCGGTGAATCTGACCGTCAGGGGAGCAGTCCCGTTGAGCGGCGATGCAACGAATTTCGCACACAGGGGGACCTGGGGTACACTATTCACGGTAATGACACCTGGTTTTGTTGCGGTGCTGCCCATGATGGGATAGGATGTTGTGTTATATTTCATAATGGGCAGGGTAATCGTGTAAACGCCCGGAAACCGGTAGATATGGGTGGTATTCGGCCCCGTTACATTGATTCCGTCCCCGAAATCGTAGACGATGGTTGTCGGATTTCCAACAGATTTATCGGTACATTTCACCGTCAGGGGTGCCGGCCCGGTTACCGTGGACCCGTTGAAGGAGAGGGGGTTGCCGATCGCGCAGAGGTTGTGGTCCTGGCTCCCGATATAGACGACTCCGGCGGTCACGGCCGGGCTGGAATGGATATAACTGCCTGTTTTAAAACGCCATTGTTCCTTACCTGTGTAGGTATCGACCGCGTAGAGGTTGTAATCCTCGCTCCCGAAATAGGCAATCCCGTCGACCACCGCCGGGGTGGAAGAGATCCAGTCCGCGGTTGTGAAATTCCAGCGGACCGTGTTGTCCTGGTGTGTCCCACCCCCATCGTAGACTCCCGAATCCCGGAGATCGGCGTGGAACCTCCATCCCGGTGCGAGGGGTACCCCAACGTGGATGTAACCTGGTTTTTCCACGATGAGACGCCCTGCAGAATTGGTGACCGAAAGTTTAACTGTGTAATTCCCGGCCTCAGTGTAGGTATGGACCGGGTCCTTTTCTGGACTGGTTGCCCCGTCGCCGCGATCGGGGGTGGCATTGAAGGTGAGCGGGCTCCCGAGTGCGTAGAGATTGCCATCAATGCTACCGATATAGACAACACCGCCCGACACTGCCGGGCTGGATATCACTGGCCCCTCTGTCGCGTAATTCCAGAGAACTGCCTGAATTTCTCCCGAATTAATGAACTGTTCAGGAGGTACATGTAATCTTACCCTGCCCAACCGTACATTCACCGCTCCTGTTCGTTTAAATCGCCCGCATTCCCTCTCGTTTATACACGGTGCTGAACGAGGCTTTTTAAAGCGAACATTACCAGATTCAGCTAATAATTGGCCTGTATCTACCGTTCATTCATCTGGTTGGTTTCGTTAAGATCCCCCCTACCCCTTTCACCATGGTCTTTTTCCGTTTTTTTACGGACCGGTGCACCGTCTGCTAAAAGACCGTAATGGTGTTCAGGGGGACCTCATCGAAGAAGAGACCTAAAGAAGCCTCTCATTATTCGGGCGCTGGTTCCCACCAGGCCCGTGCCAAAAAAGGTATTGTTACCGTGCAGAAGCTTCAACCATATCACAAATCTGCTACCGCCGGAATTAACATATGTGGTTTTCTCCGTTTCGGGTTTCGGGATTTTGAAGCGTATCGATCGGGAGGGCCACGCTACTTCTGTGCGGGACATTTGGGTACCTTGCTTTACATGGGGACCAGGCGTTTTTCCAGGGTAACGGTCCCTGGGGTAGTCACACCGCCATATTATTCCTGCCGTTTCACTCCCTTCGCCAACCGCTCACACATCCTCCGGAGCTGGGGGGTAATGTCGTAGGGGTCGAGGATGACCTCAATGATGGATGGGTCTTTCGATTCCTTTGCTTCCGCAAGGGCTCCTGCAAGTTCATCTTCAGTAGTAACCAGGTAGCCCCTGCCCTTCCCGATGATATCCGGGATGCGGTGATACTGCCACGGTGCGACATCATTGAACGGGCCGTCGATCATGGGCCGCTCGGTCCCGTACCCGCCATTATTCAGAACGATCACGATGGGGTCCATCTGGTAACGGGCTGCCGTCGATATCTCCATCCCCGTCATCTGGAATGCGCCATCCCCCACGACGACCAGGGGCCTGAGGTCAGGGCGTGCCGCCTTGACACCGATGGCGGCGGGGACTGAGAACCCCAAGGAGGAGTAGTAGATGGGGCAGAGGAAATGGAGCGGTTTTGGGATCGTGATGCCCATGCACCCCATCGCTGCGTCCCCGACATCGGCGATGAGGACCATCGATTCATCCATAAAGGAATTGATCGCAGGGAAAAGCCGTGCCGCCGTGATTTTTGCACCCGTCGGAACGTAAGTTGGGGTCCTCTTCTTCCTGGCAGGGGGTGCCTGGCTGAGATCGTGGCGAAGGAATGTCTTTCCACACAGGTCCGGTATCGCATTGAGTCCTGCTCCGTTCAAAGTCTGGGTACCGATCGAACACCCATTCCCGGATAGCGTGATCATGCGGTCCGGGTCTAGTATCGCGGTATTAGCTCCCAGGTTCACATCGTTTAAGATAACTCCCAGCAGAAGGAGGCAGTCACTTGCTTCAACATATTCCCGTACCTGCTGGTCCTCAATCACGCCCGCATACACCCCGAGGTACAGGGAGCTGGTCTCATCGATCGCCGATTTGCCCAGCATGGTGGAGACGATGGGGATATTTGCCTTCTCTGCAAATGCCAGTACATCGTGTCCGAGATTATTCCGGGCGATCTCCTCGCCGGCCCAGATCACCGGGCGGGACGATCCGTTGACCCGGGTGACAATCTGGTCCAGCACCTCCGATGGGATCTTTTCGTGACTCTTCCTGGTCAATGGGGTCGTGATACTATCCACATTGTACCCTGGGACCCGATTTACGATATCCCTGGGAAGTTCGATGTATCCCGGGCCCTTTTGATGAATAATATCAGCAAGGACGCGGTCAATTTCCGTGTATGCATACGCAGGATCGCGGAGTTCAGTGGAGGCCACGGTGATGCGTTCGAAGATGTTGTACTGGTCATTATATTCCCTGACCTTGTGGTGGAGAAGCCCGTATTTCTTACGTTCCTGCCACCCCGGGGCACCGGCAATGACGAGTACCGGGGATTTCTCTGCATAGGCTTCGGCCGTTGTATTCACGACCTTGAATCCCCCGACATTGTAGGTGACGCAAACCACCCCAAGGCCATGAATCCGTGCATAGGCATCTGCCGCAAACCCTGCACCCTGCTCATCGCAGGTATTGATCACCTGGAGCGGGCCCCTGGTCAGCATGGCATAGAAATTCAGGACATAATCTCCCGGCACTCCAAAGACATGCCTGGCCCCGGTTTCGTAGATTTTCTGAATCAGGTATTCGCCTACACTTGGGCGGGAACCCACATCCGATATCTCATCCATGAGAAAAAAGAGGTGATTGCAACATATAGGTTTTTAGATAGGTATCTCCTCCTCCCGAATATTCGTCAGACTCCGTTCGTTCGTTACTGCATGAGGCCCTGGTTAATTTACCCCTATTAATGTTTACCCGGCATGTACTGTCCGGAACGTATTCCCCCGATCAAATGCCGGGCCGAAAACATAACTCAACAGTGAAATCTGGCAGGAAGAAAATTCTGCAGGTGAGACGACATAAAGGAGAAAAAAAGGCCTTTCTGCGAAATAGCTTCTGTTCAGAACACAACCCGGAGACGAGTGGACCAACTCCCGGGAAATTTTACCCCTCGATAACACGGGAAAAAAGAGTGGTGCGCCTGTTTGATTTCACGGAGATTGCATTCCCGGTTCTACGATGCCGTGGAAACCCACTCTTCATTTCCTCTGTTTCCTTTGACTGCTCATCCATAAGAATTCTTATATCTGCCAACATCACTGTTGAAATTTTATCCAATTTTTGGATGAATTTATTGGATAACCCCTCTGACAAATTATTTTATCCGTATTGGGGGAAATCTGCACAAGCCAAAAATATCAACACTTTTTTGTCCGGGGACAACAGAATACATTCAATGACTTTCCTGCCGGCGGAATCGAATGTTTTCCGTACAATGATCCTCATAGCCGTCTTCTTTTTCCTCGTTATCGCCCTGAAGATGGCCGCATACATCGTCACCATTGTAGTTGTCTCGCTGATTCTCACATTGATTGCATACCCGGCCATGCAGTTCCTGAAAAGGAAAGGAATGAAGGACATTGTCTCGGTCACCCTCGTAACGATTATTGCCCTTCTCCTTATCGGGGTGCTCGTCGCCATGACGGTCCTATCTTTTGGTGTCTTTCTAAAAGACCTCCCGCTCTACCAGGCCGAGCTCAACCAGAGAATCGTTGAGATCACAGGGCTGCTCAACTCATATGGCATTGAAACAGGCGTATTTTTGAAGGCCTCGCCTGACCTGCAGTCTATCGTTGGCACGGTCGTCTCGTCGCTGTTAGGTATCGGTGACCTGTTCCTCTACCTGTTCTTCATCGGCGTGACCACCTTTTTCATGCTGCTCGAGGCCCCCCATATCGTAAAGCGCGTTGAGAAAATGTTCCGGGACACGCCTGATAAACTAACGCATCTCTCCGCAATGAGCAGGTATACGATCGAGTTCCTCGTTGTGAGGACCGAGACCAACCTCGTCCATGGGGTCCTCTTTGGCGGGGTACTCTGGGTAATGGGTGTCCACGCAGCAGTGCTCTGGGGCATTCTTACGTTTGTGTTAAGTTATATCCCCTACATCGGGCTGATTATCGCGGCAATTCCTGCAATTATTTTCGCCTGGCTCCAGTTCGGTATCTGGGGTGCAGTCGGGGTGATCGTCTTAGTCTGCTTCCTGAACCTAGTCATCGAAAACCCGGTCTTCTCATACTTCGCCTCGCTAAAATTCGAGATTCCTGCCATCCTCGTGATACTGTCCGTGATATTCTGGGGCTGGGTGCTCGGGATAGCCGGAATGGTCTTTGCAGTTCCGATCACGCTCCTGGTCCTCATCCTTGTCCAGTGCAGTGATGAGCTCAAATGGGTCAATGTGCTGCTTGGCGTCGACCGGCTCTTCGTAGAAGAGTCCGGGCAGGAGCCAGACCCAGAATAATGCTAAGGGATCACCGTTCCGGAAAATCAGAATTCGTGCGATAAGGCCCGCACTATATCGGAACCCTGTTTGATCCGAAAAAAAGGGTGACAAATGAAGATGTGGTGGTGAAAAAGGGCAAATTGTTATTCCGGGTGGCGAAACAGGAGACCCGGGCTATACATTAGTAATTTCTAATCGGCAGTGTGCATATCTTTACATTTTCCAGAGTTACTGGTAAGACGGTGATAAGAAAAAATTCAACTCAGAACCTGTGCAATCATCTCAATCTCGACCATCGCACCGCGTGGTAGTCCGGCAACCTGTACAGTTGAGCGGGCAGGAGATGAATTTCCCATATATTGTGCGTACATTTCATTGACGGCACCATAATCAGTCATGTTTGTCAGGTAGATCCGGGTCATTACCACATCGGAAAAGTCAAGACCTGATTCTCCCAATATCCTCTGTAAATTTTTCATAACCTGGGCGGTTTGCCCATTAACGGAGCTGGAAAGATTACCCGTTTCCGGGTCGATACCGACCTGCCCTGATGTATACACGAGGTTATCGAAATACACCGCCTGGCTATAGGGGCCGATGGGGCCCGGGGCCTTCTTCGTGAAAATAACCTGTTTTTCGGGAAGGGGGAGAACGTGCAGTACGAGAATCATCACTATCATCCCCATCAGAAAACATGTTATCCCGAGCAGCAGGGTATTTCTATCTCCCGAAAGGTGTGCCATTGAAACGAATTCTCTCCAATTCTATTAATTTGTGATATTATTCAAAATATCTATCTGCCTGCCGTTCATACCGTTTGGAAGCGATTGTTAAACAGGGACGAAAATCACCGGGGTCCTTTTGGGATTGGACAAAATCAGTCGGTCCCGGACTTCATGCGCGAGGATTAAAATATATTCAAAATGGGATCAATAGTTCAAAATACTGGGAAAATCCGTCATTTCACATAATTTGGAAGATTGGAAAAATGACCTGGTTATAAATTATTTTAGAGTCGCATCGGAAAGCACCCGCGTTCCAGTTGCGGGACCATCAATCGAAAAAAATCCTGCAAAAAACCGGGCCCCTGTTGTACAACCCGCCCCCCACACCAATGGGTATATCCAATGTTATGAATTACTATAAAGATAAGGGGATGATTACCCAGAAACAGCATGGTGATGCTTTTTCTGGATATCGGACACGGTTGCCAGTATTGATGGACGTGGTTCAGGGGGAGGGAAAATAGGTGAATTTTGGGGTTATCGGGTTTATCAAGAGCAACCTCTCCATGGGGAACCGCCTGTCTGAATTATTTTACGGGGTGATGATGGTCGCGGTTGTCACCGGTCTTATTAAAAACGATCTGCCCCCCTCCCAGGGCACGCTCCGCCTCCTGTTGATTGCCGCACTTGCCACCAACCTGACCTGGGGAATCATTGATGGTGTTACCTCGATGTACGGGGGGCTGGTAAACCGTGCTGATTATAACAATATCGCCAACCGGTTCAGGGAGGATAACAATAATCCCCAAACGAGAGAAATGGTCCGGAAGTCCCTGCAGGGTACGATTGTTGAAAACCTGGGTGAAGAAGAACAATCAGGTATCGTCGATATGATTGGTGCCGGAGAACCTGTCACCGGGCAGAGGTACCCCGCGACCCGTGCGGACTGGAACATCACGATTGCCACCATCTTCATCGATTTCATCCTCGTTTTCCCGGTTGTGCTCCCGTATCTCCTCATCGATAATGTCAGGTGGGCGGTATTTGCATCTCATACGATTGCAATTATACTCATCGCGGGTGTCGCGGTTGTCTGGGCCAGGAATCTCCGTCTCAATACAAAAAAAGCGGGAATTATCATCGGCCTGCTATCATTTGCCGCAATATACTTCACATATATGATTGGATGGTAACCCTTGAGCTGCTTCTATGTCCATCCGGAAAAAATCCTTCCCGGGACGAATGTGAGATCCGATACCTGTCAGTGGAGGCCCAATCGATGATTTCGCACCGGAATATTCCCCGGTTATCAATAAGCAGCCTGAAACACAGGCTGGTTCTGGCTTAATGCAATAATTTCTGCGGCATTTTTCAACAGGCCGGCCAGGTATTCGTTTGCCCATGTTACGCTCTCATATTCCTGGAACGGACGGTAAGATCCCTGTAAGGTTGTCCCTTCCCGATCAAACCTGAGCAGACCTACAGGAGAACCTCCGTTGTTTAT
>JAPKXR010000089.1 GCA_026394715.1 Methanomicrobiales archaeon
CATTGGGTTTTTGTGATACGAAAGGACATGAGGGATGTTTTAACGATGCACTTCCTGAAGATCACCAGGGGGATCCGCTGATTTTATCCGGTATTTTCCTAGCGGGACGAAAATTTCAAACCGGGCACCCACACCATGATCACCAGTCTCACGGATGGAAAGGTTCGTGATAGACAATATTTCCCTCGTCAGAAACAGGCCGAACCCATTAATTTTACCGAATCCATGCTGAAAGATATTTTCCTTGTCCCTCGCCGGGATTCCAACACCATTATCTTCGTATAAGACCTGGAGCCCCTTGTCTGTTTCGCATGTCATCAACCTTATTTCTGTCACGTGCTCCCCATGAACAAGGGAATTATGAACAAGGTTGCATAAGGCCTTTTCAAAGAGCGGGTCGACAAAAATCTCGAACGGTTGTACATCAATCACCTGCTTAAGATGTAACACATCAAGGTGTGAGATGGCCAATTTGAAGGCGATAAGGAGGTCCTGCCAGCGGGCATTTTTTATACCAAGCTCCTGGTAGTCTCCGGTGAACTCTATCTGGGACGATATTGTCCTGGCTGCTTTTTCAATTTTGTCAGCCATGAACCTTGTATCAGCCAATTCTGTATTTTGCCTGGATAACTCGATATAGCTGAATAAAATAGTCAGCTGATTCCGTATGTCATGACGGGTGATGGCACTCAGGAGCTGAAGCTTTTTCGTTATTGCCACGAGACTGGCTTGATAATTCTTGTGATCGGTAATATCCCTCGTGATACAAAAGAACCCGGGTACCGGAACATCACCGATGTTTTCAGGCTGGGCACTCACTTCAAAGGTATAGTTCCTGTCATCAGGACCGGTAATTTCAAGTTCAAATATGTGGGTACCTGCGTCATCCGGGACCACCTCGAGCCCTTTTATGAGTTGATTCCTGAAATTCTCCCGTGTCCCGGTTGTTGTAATAAACGACAGGGGTTGATTGACAAATAGTCTAGCGTGAAGGGTATTGGCGAAATATATGAGACGCCGGTTATAGGATAAGAGTAACCCTTCCGTATTAATTGAAAAAATGCAATCATTTGCATTATTCAACAGATTTGCATACCTGGACTCACTTTCTGAAAGCCGGTCCCGGGACTGATCAAGGGAGGACAGCATCAGGTTCACAGATTCAGCGAGGGATGTGATTTCGTCATTTCCTTTGGGGGTTACACGATCTTTTAGATTTCCTTCTGCACCAATCTGTTGCACTTCCCGGTTCAGCCCGGTAATCCTCGAGATTACACTATATTCAAGCAGGATGAGGATTATCGCTTCAAAAATTATTCCAACAATTAACAGTGAGAGCAGGATGTAATTCAGGGAGACCTGCCCATACTGGTGGATCGGTCTTGGTGACGCCACCTCGATGAAATATGACGGTGACCCGGTGATGTCCCGAAGAGTATGATACCCGGCAATGGTCGTTTCTGATAACGGGATAATGATCGTCTCACCATTTTCCAATGAGGATATGACATTTCCCGCCAGTACCGAATCTGATCCAACCCGATGAATCGTGACCTGGAGCCCGAGGACATTTGAGATCTCATCCAGGGTCATGGTATCGAGGTTGCGACCAATGAAGACATACCCGGCCGTTGTCGTGCCGTTGGTACCTGGGACCGGTCGGACCGAGATCATCATCGGACCTGATTCGAGGCTCAGGATACCAGGATTCTTCCCCTCTTTGGTAGATACCGGCAGGGCCTCGATCTGGCTCAGAAGACTTCTTGGTGTCGGTTGTTGCTGTGAAGATTCAAGGCTGAAATATTTGTGCGCGATGACATGCCCGTTTGCATCAAGGATGACAAGCACATTTATTTTCGTGCTTAAAAATTTCTCATCCGGGAACCTGGACTGGATAATTGAACTATCCTGCGAGGCAAGGGTGGATCGGGTATCTTCCGACCCGGCCCATGTCTGTGCGACGGTATCGAGACGCCCGATCTGGTCCTTGATCACGATAAATGACCTGTTTACGTCGTCGGCCATTGATTTTTTTTCGACATTCGAGAAACCTCCCATTACCTGGAATTGTGAAATGAGAAAAATAGCAACCAGGAGCCCTACAAATGTTGCAGTTATTAGTATGAATGATAAAATCTGCAGAGAATTTTTCTTCTTTTTAATCGTGTTCTTATTATTATTCTTCATAGGATCAGCGGGATCAGGTCCCAGATATCACGATACTATCATTGGAATTTATAGTAATTAGATGATTCCAATAGAGAATCTATACTGATATAGTATCAATATAGTAATTATTGCATAATTTATTGTGTTAATACCGTCATACTAGTTACCAGGTAATTTTGGACAAAACGAATCCAAGGATCAAGGTTATGACAGACAAAGAAAAACAGACAGAAAATTTTCCGATTAATTTCAGGATTTTAACAATTATCATTATCGCAGCAATTTTTATTTGTGGAATTATTGTTGCCATGGTTTTTGTATTTCCTTCGGGTCAAAAATCACATGGGATATCACCGGCAACCCTGAACATTTCAGGTTCAACAACAATCCAGCCGGTTTCTGAATTCCTTGCGAACGCCTACATGCAGAACCACCCGGATGTTAAAGTGAAGGTGGAGGGCGGAGGATCGGGTGCAGGGGTATCCAAAGCAGGGACGGGTCAGACCGATATCGGGTCGGCATCAAGAAATGTAAATGACGACGAGAAAAAAAAGTACCCGGACCTCCAGACATACAAGATTGGCGGTAGTGCCGTGGCGGTCATTGTCAATCATGACAACCCGGTGAACGAGGCTGATAAAAGCGAAATGCAACTATTGTACGATGATACATCTGGAGATCTTTCGAATCTTTCTCACCTCAAAAATATCAGGTTAGTGGTGCAGAGGTCAGATACTTCAGGTACTGAGGAGACGTTTGCCCAGTGGCTTAATCCCCGGTTCTCGAACCTGGACGCTGCAATGAACGTGACAGATTACTCAGGGAATGTGACAATCGTTCCCCTTGCAGTCGTTGGAAATGAGGGCGTAGTCCGGGTAGTGGCAAAAAATCCTGATGCCATCGGTTTCGCGGACTTTGGTTTTGCAGAACGTGATTCAGGGGTAAAAATCCTGAAATTACGCGAAAATACTTCGGATAAGGCGTTGCCGGAAGATATTTCCAATGCAAGGGAGCGTATCAGGCAGGAATTGAACCATGGCGATCAGAATAACACCTACTATATATCCCGGCTCACCCGTCCACTCCTCTATATAACGAAAGGGCCGGCGACTTCCCTTGAAAATGATTTTATCACCTTCGCCAGGTCAGCAGGGGCGGCAAAATTTTTCGATGATATCGGATATTTCTCTATCACTGAATTTGGTAATTCTGGGAAATAATGGGATTTCATTATTTTTGGGCAATATGAGTTTGTTGCCAATGGGGACCTCCGGAAGGGTATCCGGGATGTGGTTTTACTTTTAGCATCTATTCCTCGTTACCAATT
>JAPKXR010000112.1 GCA_026394715.1 Methanomicrobiales archaeon
ATACTGCTTACCTGAACAGATCATTAGTTTCTGTGTGACAAACTGATCCAGAATCGTTATGATCTCATTTTCGGTCACATGATTCGACCCTGCCAACGCCCGGATGGTTTGTGCAGCGTCGCATTGCAGATACACTTCCGCAGCGAGTCCATCGAACACATATTCTTCCTTTTTCCCGGGTATGCGTGTGTCGACGATACGAATGGAGTGCATGGCAGGGAAGACATCCAGTTCGGCATCGGTACGGGACTGCCAGTCCTTCAGGGCAGCTTCGAGACTACGCGTATAGTTCGCCGAATCGTCTGGGTACTCTGCTTCAAAATAATAGGCAAGATCGTTCAGGTCCCGTTCGGCAAGTGAATGATAAACATACCGATACGCCCGCACAGGTGTCAGACGGGTAATTCCATATGCGCCCGGAGTTACACAGTACCGGCTGAAACGGTTGAAACGGAAGTGACCATGCGCGATTGTTCCCTTGCACATCAACCGGAGAATACTGTCGCTGAAAGATTCAATACCCGGCTGAATCTTCGTAACTCCTGCATGGGCCAGGAGCAGGACCTGTTCGCGGTTGAGGCTTGCTTTCACCTCCCAGAACAATGAGAAATCGTGCTGGTGTGCAAGTTTCGGTAGTACGGTCCGGAAATAGTGATGTGCCAGTATGTTGTCCACCATACTGAGATTCCTTCCGTAATTTACGGAAAAATAGTGCAGTTCATCCAGGACGCGGTCAGATGATTTGTACCGGAAGGTCAGATCCGTACTATTTAAACCACAAAAAGTACACGGGGATTTTTCCCCCCACCAGCATCCCCGTGAGGTCTCCATCAGAATATTTGTGGTAAAACCGGGGGGCTTCTCTACGAGCTTCAACTGCTCAAAATAATCTGAGTAATCGGGATACGGGAGAGTGTCCAAATCATCCACCCGGGTGGTTTCACCCGCCGACAGGGCGCAGGATTCTCCTGCGCGAGCAATGATGCCGGGAACAGGTGGAGGGGTAGTACCCTGCAGAGAAGCGTGCACGAGCGCCGGAACGGCCGTGTCTCCTTCCCCGGTACAGACATAATCGATGAAGGGGAAACAACGGCATAAGACATCGCCCATTGCCCCGAAACAGTTGGCGCCGCCAAAGAGGATGCGGACTTCAGGAAACCGGGATTTGATGCGCTTTGCCAGTGCAAGTGATGCGCAATGCTGTTCAAACGATGAGCTGAACCCTACCCAGTCATACTGCGACCAGTCTACGTTATCCACGCAGGCATCCAGAAACGCCGGTAAACGTTCACGAATACAGAGGAATTCGCGTACAACCGCGGGTGGAAACGCATCTTTGTATTCTCCCCAGAGAACCTCGTGTACATATGCATAATCCGCATCTGCGTTTTCACCCGTCAGCGACGGGGCAAAAAGCCATTCCCCGACCAGGAGACCCGTTGGCATGTTGTTCGCAATCAGATTGCAGAGTAGCACCCCCAGCTCGTGAGCGAGCTTGATATTGAAATAGTGCATGTCACAGGCAATACCCTGTCGTCCCAAACCGCTCTTGAGCAATGAGATGCCAAGGGCAGGCTTGTCAATTGCACCAAACGGTGCGTACACAAATGCTACCCTGGATTTGCTAAAAGGCATCGCAATCTCGTTCTGGCGGGATCAAAGAGGTGAGTGAAAATATTCGCACG
>JAPKXR010000192.1 GCA_026394715.1 Methanomicrobiales archaeon
GAAGTGTTCCCCTTTACCGGTGAACCGTTTGCCCTCTACCGGGCACTCCGGGAAGTTAACCCGAGCCCTTACATGTATTTCCTGGATTTTCCAGGCCATGCAGTTGTCGGTGCCAGTCCCGAGATGCTTGTCCGGGTAGACGGAAAAAATCTTACAACGGTCCCCATCGCTGGTACCCGTAAAAGAGGGCGCACTCTGAAAGATGATGAGGAACTGGCCCTCGACCTCCTCCGTGATGAAAAAGAACGTGCAGAACATGTCATGCTGGTCGACCTTGCAAGGAATGATGTGGGGAGCATCTGCAGCTATGGCTCTGTACGGGTCCCCCGGTTCATGGAAATCGGAAAATACTCCCATGTCCAGCATATTGTTTCAACGGTTACCGGCGAGATCAGGGAGGGTTCGGACCGATTTGACGGGTTATCCGCCTGCTTTCCTGCTGGGACGGTAACCGGAGCCCCCAAGGTCCGGGCCATGCAGATCATTGACGAGCTGGAACCGGTACCCCGGGGACTGTATGCCGGCGCAGTCGGCTATATCGGGTTCGATAACCAGCTTGAATTTGCGATCGCGATCAGGACCGCTGATGTAAAGGATGGCATCGCCTCTGTCCAGGCAGGTGCCGGTATTGTTGCGGACTCATGTCCTTCAAAAGAATGGATCGAGACGAACGACAAGGCTGAGGCCATGAGGTCAGCTATCCGTGCTGCAGGAGGACTGGCATGAACGTCCTGGTCATCGACTGCTATGACAGTTTTACCTACAACCTCGTCCAGCTTGTCGGGGCGCTCGGGGCAGAACCGGTTGTAGTGAAATCTGATGCGAACCCGGAAATTCTCGAAAAACTCCGTCCCGAACGGGTCATCCTATCCCCGGGACCTGGTCACCCGAACGGATCAGGGCTGTGCCTCCTGGCACTCAAAACTCTCTGCAGGACCATCCCCACGCTGGGTGTCTGCCTGGGCCACCAGGCCATCTGTCACCAGGCAGGGGCCTCGGTTGTGCAGGGCGACCACCTGATGCACGGGAAGACCTCGCTGGTAAGCCATGATGAGAAGGGCGTCTATTCGGGGATCGAAAACCCGTTTGTCGCCACACGGTACCATTCCCTGATCGTTGACCCTGGATCCTTGCCTAAGTCACTCGAAGTCACGGCACGAAGCCTCGATGACGGCTATATCATGGGTGTACGCCACCGGGATTTCCCGGTTGAAGGTGTCCAGTTCCATCCCGAAAGCATTCTCTGCGATAACGGGCCGGCAATCATCCGTAATTTTCTTTACGGGGACAGGGAGGACGCATGAACCAGGACCAGGTCATCCGGCAGGCGATCCATACGGTGGTGGGTGGACGGGACCTCAGCCCGGAAATGGCAGGAATAGTCATGCAGGAAATTATCAGCGGACCGGCAACAGGTGCACAAATCGGTGCGTTCCTCGCAGCCATGCAGGTGAAAGGGCCGACAACCGGAGAGATTGCAGCATTTGTCCGGGTAATGAGGCACCATGCGGTACCCGTCTGCAGGGGGCAACAGGGAACGCTCCTCGATACCTGTGGGACTGGTGGTGACGGGATAGCCAGTTTCAATATCAGTACAACTGCTGCGTTTGTTGCGGCGGGCGCCGGTGTACCGGTGGTAAAACATGGGAACAGGAGTGTTTCGAGCCGTTGCGGCTCGGCTGATGTACTGGAAACACTCGGGGTCAACCTGTCCGTCCCACCGTCCCTGAACGATCACATTATCAGGGACATTGGTATTGCATTCCTTTACGCCCCGTTGTACCATCCTGCAATGGAGAGGGTCGCCACGACACGTCGTGAGCTCGGGATCCGGACCATCTTTAACCTTCTTGGTCCGCTGACGAACCCGGCAGGGGCGGGTGCACAGCTGATCGGGGTATATAACCCTGGACTTACGCGGGTTTTTGCAGAAGTCCTCCGGCAGCTTGGCACCGCACGTGCCATGGTCGTCCATGGTGCGGGCCTTGATGAAATTACCACGACCGGTGAGACCCAGGTTTCTGAACTTTCAGGCAGCCGGATCACGGACAGGACAATCCGGTGCAGCGATTATGGATTTGACGAGGTGGAAGTCGGGGATATTGCAGGCGGGGACGCAGGAGAAAATTCCAGGATCCTGCTCGATGTCCTGTCTGGGGAAAAAGGGCCACACAGGGAGATCGTCCTCCTTAACAGCGGTGCGGCAATCTATACGGCCGGAAGGGCCGGCTCAATTCAGGAAGGGATTACGGATGCGATAACGTCAGTGGACAGCGGGTCCGCAATGGGAAAACTCAGTGCACTGGTTGATGCGACTGGCGGTGCAGCATGATACTTAATGAAATTGTCGAACGGACACGGTCCAGGGTCGCAATGCTCCCCGATTTTACCGGTATCGTAGCAGCCGGACCTGCCGGGCCCGGTCGGCTGGAGCAGGCAATTCGCGCTGTAAAAGGCAGGAATGCCGTTATCGCGGAGATTAAGTATTCCTCACCATCAGCAGGGTGTATCAGGAGAAATGGTGAACCGGAGGAGTTGTCCCGGATGATGACCGACGGGGGCGCCATTGCACTTTCGGTACTCACCGAGCCCTTCTGGTTCAATGGCCGCACAGAGAATATTTCACGTATCAGGAAGGTATCGGACCTTCCCCTGCTTCAGAAGGACTTCATCATCGACAAACGGCAGATCGTGGAGAGCCAGAGGCTCGGTGCCGATGCAGTACTCCTGATTGCAGGGGTACTTGGTGACCGCCTGCCGGAATTTGTCCGGTTCTGCAGGATGTGCGATATTGAACCGCTGGTTGAACTCCATTCGTGCAACGAGATCCCCCTTGCGGTCAGTTCCGGGGCCACCCTGATCGGCATTAACAACCGGGACTTAAAAACGATGGAAACCAACCTTACCACGACAAGACTGGTATCAGAGAAACTGGGCAGGAAAGGTCTTTCGGTAATTTCGATGAGCGGGATCTGCTGGCCGTTTGATGTACGGTACCTCCGGAAGTATTGTGATGCCGTCCTCGTAGGAAGTTCGATCATGGCGTCAGCCAACCCAAAGAAAGTACTGGAGGGATTCGTATTCGCGTAAAAATATGTGGGATAACCACGGTAAACGATGCATTAATGGCGGAAGATGCCGGAGCTGACGCGATAGGGGTCGTTGTATTTTCCGGCGGGGTCTCAACGCGTGATGTGACCATGGAACAGGCACGGGAGATCTTTGATGCCCTTGGCCCGTTTACTACGACGGTGGCGGTGAGCCATACCCGGTCCCGGGCCGAGCTGGCAGGTATGCTGGCGTTACACCCCTCCGCAATCCAGGTATCATTCCCCTTTTCGTTCCCAAAAGACCGGGAAACCCAGGTGATCAGGGTGATTGGAAGGGGCGAACCAATCCCGGAAGACTGTGATGCGGTCATTATTGATGATAGCCATGGAAAGGGTCGGCACTATGACCCATCCTATGCCCGCGACGTAGTGGAGCGATCAAACGTTCATGCCATCCTCGCCGGCGGGCTGACACCCGACAATGTGAAGGACGCAATAGAACGTGTCAGGCCGTATGCAGTGGATGTTGCATCGGGAGTTGAGACCAGGCCGGGTGTAAAAGACCCGGACCTTGTTCGCAGATTTATACAGAATGCAAAGGGGTTTTCAAATGTCAGCTAAAATGGGTAGATTTGGTAAATTTGGTGGGCAGTATGTCCCTGAAGCATTGATGGCCGCGCTCATTGAACTCGAAGGGTCCTACAAAACAATTTCACGGGATAAAAAATTTGTAGGGGAACTTCAAAACTATCTGAAAAATTATGCCGGGCGCCCGACCCCGCTCACCCATAAACTGAATAATACCCTCGGGCAGGCATTGCTTGCCAAATACATGGGGAAGACGCGGTTGATCGCCGAGACCGGGGCGGGCCAGCATGGCGTGGCGACTGCCATTGCAGGGGCAATGCTGAACCTTCCCGTAGAGGTCTACATGGGGGAAGAAGACATCGCACGGCAGAGGTTGAACGTGTTCCGGATGGAGCTGATGGGGGCAAAGGTGGTCCCGGTCAGTACCGGGTCCAGGACTTTAAAAGACGCGGTGAACGAAGCCCTGCGTGACTGGGTCGGGAACTCCGCCGGGACACATTACCTGATCGGGTCCGTCGTCGGACCTCACCCGTTCCCCCTGATCGTCCGGGATTTTCAGACGGTTATCGGCCGTGAGGTACGGCAGCAGTCAATGAAAGCAGAAGGAAGACTACCGGACCGGCTGATCGCCTGCGTCGGGGGCGGGTCGAATGCAATCGGGTTGTTTCACCCGTTCATCCGGGACCACGTTACGATGACCGGAGCTGAGGCCGGGGGCCATGGTCTCCAGACCGGTGAACACGGGGCCACGCTCTGCGGCGGTAGTCCGGGTGTGCTTCACGGGGCATTCTCCTACCTCCTGCAGGATGAAAACGGGCAGATCGCCGGGACTCACAGTATATCTGCCGGTCTTGATTACCCGGGGGTCGGCCCGGAACACAGCATGTTGAAGGATACCGGGAGGGTGGATTACGTGGCGGTACATGATGATGAGGCCCTGTCTGCGTTCCGCTATCTCGCACGGAGGGAAGGGATCATTCCCGCCATGGAGTCGGCCCACGCGGTTGCGGCGGCGATACGAATGAAAGATGAATTTGCCCGTGACGATATCGTGGTCATCAACCTGTCAGGGAGGGGTGACAAGGATGTCGCCGGGGTCGCAGCATTACAGGGAGGTGCATTGTGACCCGGATAGAAGAGGCCTTTTCGTCCGCCGGAAGACCGTTGTTCATCGCTTTTATCGTGGCAGGCGACCCTGATCTCGAACGGTCAGTTGCTGCAGCCCGGGCCCTGATAGAAGGCGGGGCGGATATTATCGAATTAGGGGTCCCATTCTCAGATCCTGTTGCAGACGGACCCGTAATACAGAGGGCGGATGTCAGGGCACTTGAAGCAGGAGCGACCCCGGAAATGGTGTTTGAAATTGTCCGGCGGATCAGGCAGTTCTCAACGGTGCCGGTTGTGCTCCTGACCTATTACAATATTGTCCATCACCGGGGGATCTCCCGGTTCTACCGGGAAGCAGGGGTGGCAGGTGTCGATGGGATCCTGATTGCCGATATGCCGGTTGAGGAGTCCGGGCCGGTGATGAAGGTGGCCGCAAAGTCCGGTATCGACCAGATCTACATGGTCTGCGAGACGACCTCGCCGGACAGGCTTGAACGGATATTGGAAAATGCGAAGGGATTTCTCTACCTGGTCTCCCATATGGGGGTTACCGGTGTCTTATCCGCCCTGCCATCCGGGGCAACGGCAATCGTCCGGGATATACGCGGGAAAACCCGGTTGCCACTGGCGGTCGGTTTCGGTGTGGCAACCCCTGCCCATGCAGAAGAGCTCTACCAGGCCGGTGCGGATGCCGCCATTGCAGGAAGTGTAATTGTAGAGATTATTGAAAAGTACAAAGATGACCCGGAATCTATGAGGGAAAGCCTCAAAAAATATGCCATTTCAATGCGGGCTGCCACGAATCGCCGGGCAGGGGCATAACCCCCTCCGGTCTTTTCGTCGTTTTACCACCGGTTTGTTTTTTGGAGCAGGCGGTTATCATCTCCATTTTTTTTTATCAATTGCATACCATTGCAGTTGTTATCTAAATACAAGGCATTTTGAACAACTGCAGACCCTGGAACGCAATGGAATTCCTAAGGGGCACTCATGTTGTATCAGCTGGATTTTTGGCCATCCCATGCAATACGGTAGTATACCTATATGATAACAGACATCCGGTTATCGCTTCTGATGGACCAGTTTCCAACCGAAACTGCGTTGATACGCGAAACTGCACACCGGGTCAGTTCCGCAACAACAAAAGCAGGTCTTCTGGATATCCTGGCGAAAGAGATGGGGCATTATTCTATTTTTGATTTACAATTGATTGGAGGACGGTTAAACAACGAGATCAGAAAACTTCCCTCTCCCTACCGGGAAGCAATCCGCCCCTACTTCATCGAGCAGCTCTTCGGTATGCACCATGCACTGCTCCTGATGTCCCGCTCCGTGAAATCCTGCCCGGTATCCGGACCCCTGCGTGATCCTGTGGCATTCGGTGATTTCTGCGGAATAATCCCCGAGGGCTGTTTTTCACGGGACGACCAGTCTGAACGGAACCCGTATCTCCGCAACCCGAAGATGCGCCTGTTTTATTACCTGGTTTCTGCGTTCACGATGTTCGTCCTGGACCAACCCGGTCACCCTGTCGGGATGCCGTTTCCAGGAGGTTTTAAGGTTGAACAGAGGGGCAATGACTATTTCTGCCTTATCCGGGACAAGGAAAAGGAAGTATGTTATTCAATATGCAATTTCTGCCCTGCAAAGCAGGCAGAAGATACGGCCCCGGTCTGAACCGGTATATTCGTCGCCTCAAACGTCGTTCCTGAATAAAGTATTTCCAATAAAAATGACCATTTGTAATGTTGAAATGGCGCCATCAAAATATTTTTTAAACAACGTGGATTTGCTGATACTCCTGCTTTTTGAAATTATTTTCGTAGGCCTCATATTCTGGGCAATTGAAATAGGGGATATTACCCGGTCGTATGCGGTGATCGTGGCCATGATCATCTCCCTCGTCCCGTTGATGGTTGAAAGACTATTAAAGATCACCCTCCCGTTCGGGGTAAAAAGCATCATTGCCCTTTCCCTGTTCCTCCATATTGCTGGTGGCGTAATGCGGTGGTACTGGTCGCCCACGTTCCCCCTGTTTGACAAGGTCGCGCATTTCGTCTCCGGTCTGTCGGTTGGCCTGATTATCTTTGTATTTTTTCTCCTCCTGGATCTGTGGGGTGTCAGGTATCGGAAAACAACCATACTTATCGGCATATTTTTGCTGATGGCCTTTTTCGGGGGTATGTGGAAAGTCGTAGAAGTATCGAACGATATACTGAACCACACGATATACAACGACGGCCTCTCCGATATTATCGGTGACGACGTGGCCCATACCATCGGGTCACTTGCCGCAGTCGTTGTTGCCTACCTGTACCTCTTATCGGTACCCATCGGAGAGAACGTACATTACCTTATCAGGAGGCAGGTCCGGCCGAAAAAGACAGGGCACGTTGCCGTATAGGGTACGCCCCGGACAAAAAAATGTGCCCGGAATTTTTGGCAAAATCCCACCTTTCAGGGCCTTCCATAGTTCAGAAGCAGGTAAAAGGGAATAGTATTACTGATTATTGCAATGATAGCCAGGAATACCAGCAGTTTTGTTTCACGGTTTAAGTGGGACATCGAACAATTCCGTCGGGTCAGTTTTCGTATCGTCTGTTATTTTGTTGTGAAGGGTTGTTTAAAAATCCCCCCGTCGCCCTGATCAAGGCCCCGTCATTTCATTTCGTTCCTGCTCCACCGGGTGGAAGTACAGGACCACGAGGGCGAGGATTAACCCGGTGAGGAGAATCCAGAACGTCAGGCTGTCGGGATGGATAAAATAAAGGCTGGCCTTGTATTTTACCGTGTGAAATTCATTGACTGACCAGGGGAAGGTGTCATAGAAATACCGGTACAGCGTCTGCAGGACGATAACCGTAATGGCGGTGAAGGCAATGATACAAGCGATTATTTTCGTCTTTTTCAGCATACCCCACCTTTCACTCCGGTCTTTTTCTCCTGATGTGGGATTACTTTTGCTGCGCATCTCCTAAAATCATTTGCATGGACGCGTTTGGAGTACCGGGTGCAGGACCTGTATGATCTGGGACAATTTTTCAAAAAAAGACAATGTTGATTTTCGCATGAACGTCCAACTCGTTTTCACACCGGAAACATTGAACCCGCCGTTGTCCAAAGATCTCATGGATGGGGGTCCGTTCAGGAAGGTCCCAGGTAAAACGTCAGCGATGCGGGGCCCACTCCCGGTGGACGGCCCCCTTCATTGCAGGAGGTAATCTGCCCGGAGCCCGGAGAACTGCCGTTTTGCTATCCTCGCAGGACCATCCCCGTTCCTTTGCAGGGACAACCACATTGAATCAGGGGATTAATGGTGGTCCGCCGGTGAAATTTTCACAAGGCATACAT
>JAPKXR010000253.1 GCA_026394715.1 Methanomicrobiales archaeon
TCTACCGTATCCCGAGGATCGCCATTTTGTCCACCGGAAACGAGATTGTCCCGGTGACCGAAGTCCCAACAGGGAGCAGGGTCCGGGACGTCAACAGTTATCTCTGCAGTTCATACGTGAAAGGGCTTGGGTGCGAACCCATACTCTGCGGGATTGTTCCGGATGAACGGGTAGCATTCCAGGAAGCGCTTGATGCTGCTCTTGCAGAATGTGACGCTGTCCTGATATCGGGCGGCAGTTCAAAAGATGAACGGGATATGACGGCATCAGTAATACAGGAACGGGGGGAAGTCCTGGTTCATGGGATTGCGATTGCTCCCGGAAAACCGACTATTATCGGACAAGCTGGCGGGGTCCCGGTAATCGGCCTTCCTGGGCATCCCGCGTCAGCTTTAATCGTCCTCAAAGTAGTGGTCCGGCACCTCCTGGACAGGATGACCGGGGACCGGTCGGCGGGTCCTGCACTGGTGAAATCCGTAGCCCTTGAAAATATTCCGTCTATGAAAGGACGCGAGGAATATGTCCGTGTCCTGGTGACGGACCACGGGGTGACCCCCCTGTTTGGCAAGTCCGGCCTTCTTAACACACTTGTCAGGAGTAATGGACTGGTGAGAGTCCCCGCGGGCAGCGAAGGGGTCGAACAAGGAGACGCGGTGGAGGTGATCCAATGGTAACACGCTACCTGAAACTTATTACGCTCGAAGAAGCCAGAACGCTGATACGGACGTCATTTCCGCATACGATCTCGCATACCCGTGTTCCTATCGAGGAGGCAGTCGGTCGGATAACGGCAAAACCACTATTTGCGAAGTATTCAGTCCCGGCGGTACACCTTTCGGCGATGGATGGAATTGCCGTCCGGAGTACCGATACTCACACCGCCGGTGAACAGCACCCCGTCGTCCTCGGTGATGTAAAACGAGTGAATACCGGGAACGTTGTCCCGGCCCCGTACGACGCCGTGATCATGATCGAGGATGTAACGATTGATGGTGACCGGTTTACCATCCGTAAGGCCGCAGCACGGTGGCAGCACGTTCGGTCTGCCGGCGAAGATATTGCAGAATCAGAAATGGCCCTCCCCTCCATGCACCGGGTCAGGCCCCATGAGGTCGGAGCGCTTGCCGCATACGGGGTGACCGATATCGAGGTGGTATCCCTGCGGGTCGGATTCATTCCAACAGGGAGCGAGCTGGTCTTCCACGGTGCACACCCGGCCCCGGGCCAGGTCGTGGAGAGCAACACGGTGATGGCCGCTGCCTGGCTTGAGACCCTTGGTGTCACCTGCACCCGCTACCCGATCACACCCGATGACCCGGAAAGGATACGACAGATGATTGAACGTGGGGCAGAAGAAAATGACCTGGTTATTGTTTCAGCCGGTTCATCTGCCGGGACACGCGATTTTACCGCGGAGACCATCAGGGAGCTGGGTGTACTCCTTGCACATGGCGTGGCAATGAAACCCGGCAAGCCGGTAATTATTGGGAAAGTGGAAGGTACACCGGTCATCGGTATGCCCGGTTACCCCCTGGCAGCCCTCACAGTCATCCGTGAGATCGTTATTCCGCTCCTCGCTAACTATGGGATTACGGCACCGGCAAAAGAGACGCTGAATGCCCGACTGACCACAAGCCTTCATTCAGAGGTGGGTACCGATGAGTTCGTATTGTTATCGGTCGGTAAAATCGGGGGGCAGTACGTGGCGACCCCACAGTCCCGCGGGGCAGGTGTGCAGATGAGTGCGGTACGAGCGAACGCGTACCTGCGGATACCCCGGAACCTCGAGGGGTACGAAGCCGGGTCAGAAGTACCGGTAACCCTGATGGTAACCCGGGTACAGGCAGATTCAGCGCTCCTCATCACCGGCAGCCATGATCCATCGATCGATTATCTCGCCGATATGCTGCAGAAACGAGGGGTAGAAGTCCACTCCACGCATGCCGGCAGCATGGGGGGATTGATGGCACTATTGAAAGGGGACTGCCATGCCGCCCCGATGCACCTTCTCTGTGAGTCTGGCGAGTATAACACGTGTTACCTTCAAAAATATCTCCCCGGGGAGGACCTTGTCATCCTGACTGTTGCCGGCAGGGAGCAGGGGATCGTCTCAAAGGACGGTATTGGAATTGATGACCTGAAAGGCCGTCAGTTCATCAACCGCCAGAAGGGGTCTGGCACACGTATCCTTCTGGACTATGAACTGAAAAAACGAGGGATAGACCCCTCTTCGATCCCCGGGTATGACCGGGAAGTGACCACACATATTGCAGTCGGGCTTGCAGTAAAAACGGGCGAGGCGGATGCAGGGATGTGCGTGTATAGTGCAGCAAAATCGCTGGGTTTAAAATTCGTGCCGGTTGGAAATGAACGGTATGAAATCGTTACGCGGAAGGAGCACCTTTCAGACCCACGCGTAGCCGTCCTCTTTGAGACGGTCTCTTCACCAGAATTCATCTCGACCCTTGACCGTCTTGGGGGATATGATACCTCAGAGACAGGTCACCGGCACCAACTGCCCTGATAACGGCATCCTCCGGGGTGTCGCAGGCGACTACCCCCGGAATCTCCCATGTGTGGTACCCGAATACCGGCTTTCCCATTTTTAATGAGGCGGCAACCTCAGAAAGAGTACCATAAGAGCCCCCGATGGCGATCACCACATCAGCGGACTGGACGAGTATGATGTTCCTTGCGTGTCCCAGTCCTGTCCTGATTACAATTCCGCAATAGGGATTCTCTCCCGATATCCCGGGAATAATTCCCACGGTTGTGCCACCCTGTGCGCGGGCCCCTTTTGATGCGGCCTCCATCACACCGCCAAGGCCGCCACAGCAGAGGACCACCTGGTTCTCCGCGAGGAGCCCGCCAACTCTTTCTGCTGCGTGGTACTCCTCTTTCGTGCAGTCACCGGCGCCAATCACGGCAACCTGTTTCATTCTACTCAATGCCGCCATCCCTGTTGATGACCAGCAGCCGCAGTTCGGTCATCTCTTCAATTGCATATTTCGGACCTTCGCGCCCGGTCCCCGATCCCCTGACCCCGCCATAGGGCATATGATCGACCCGGAACGATGGGATATCATTGATGATCACCCCACCAACATTCATCTCTTCGAATGCCCGCATCACCCGGTTGATGTTCTGTGTGAATATTCCTACCTGAAGGCCGAAATCACTGGCATTGGCGATCTGTACCGCCTCCTCGAATTCATCGTATGGGGTAACGGAAATTACCGGTGCAAATACCTCTTCCCTGTTTACACGCATATCAGGGGCTGTTTTTTCCAGGATGGTGGGCATAAAAAGTCCCCCGTCATATGTGCCACCGAGAAGGACTACGGCACCCTGTTTCACCGCTTCCTTTACTTTCTGATGGGCATCCACGGCTTTTACCCGGTCAATCATCGGGCCTACGTCGGTGGTCGGGTCCCTAGGGTCCCCTGTTTTCAATAACCTGGCTGCAGCCAGAATTTTAGCCACGGCTAAATCATATACAGGACGGTGGATGAGGACCCGCTGCACGGAGATGCAGACCTGGCCGGCGTTGATAAATCCCCCCGTAGCAATTCTTGAAGCGGCAACGTCGAGGTTTGCGTCCTCGTGGACGATTACCGCGGCATTCCCACCCAGTTCGAGCCCGACACGTTTCCGGCCGGCGATCTCTTTTAAGTGCCAGCCGACTGCACAACTTCCGGTAAATGAAAGGAATGCGACTCTCGGGTCCCGTACCATGATTTCTGCCCGCTCCCCTGGGCAGGTCACGACATTGATTGCGTCAGCAGGTGCCCCGGCAGCGAGGGCCATCTCGCCAAGCAGGAGACTCGAGACAGGGGTAGCTGACGCGGGCTTCAGAATAACGGAATTGCCTGCTGCAAGGGCTGGAGCGAGTTTGTGACAGGCAAGGTTTAAGGGGAAATTAAACGGGATTATCCCGAGCACCGGTCCAACGGGAAATCGCATAAGGTAACCCGTGCGGTGTTTCGTGTCACTGCTCCAGTCAAGGGGGAGAATTTCACCGTATATCCTCCGGGCCTCCTCTGCAGAGATCCGGACCGTCATTTCAGCGCGGGCGACTTCGGCTGTAGCAAATTTTTTTGTCTTACCTCCTTCCATCACCATCGCATGGACGAGTTCATCAGCCCGCTGACCTATCTGATCTGCGAGCCTGTCAAGAATTTTTGAACGTTCGAACGATGAGAGCTTCCTCATTGTTTCGAAACCCGTAACCGCAGCAGCTATGGCATCTTCAATATCCGCAGCGCCTGCCTGGCACACCCGGGCATATACTTCTCCGGTAAAGGGGAACCGTATGTCGGCTACTTCTTTCGTCTCTCTTTTTATTCCACCGATAAGAACAGGGTATGTATCCATGATCGACCAATCCTTGAGTTTTCGTTGCGATCCTACACCCCCCCCGAACTTTTCATCGCTGGAAGGGTGCAGTTCGCATGAGTCCTCTATGAGCATCCGAAAGGATCCATAAAGAACCTAACGGATCTATCTCTGGACGGTGCAGGCTCATACCGTATCCATCATTCGGATGACAAAGCCCCCTGATTACACCCCGCACATACCAGTTCCGACGGATTTTTCATTCCCGTATCGCATAAAGATCCCTTGAGCCTATTCCTTTTCGTTCTGAATACCTGTGGGTTGGACAGGTAACTATTCCGGTTTTACCCCTCGTCATTGAAAAACTACTTTGTGCTTGAAGGATGAATAGTACAGAATATTCTACTCGTTTCACCGCCAAACGAGGAGATTGTTTGAGGGATGAAGGTTGAAGGAAGTAACCAGCAGTTATAATGCCCACGAGATCGAGGAGTCTGTCCAGCAGCTCTGGCATGATGAAGATACCTTCTTGAAAGTGCAGTCGCTCCATTCAGGTGACCCGCCGTTTTTCTTTGTCGATGGCCCACCGTATACCACCGGTCAAATCCACCTTGGCACTGCGTGGAATAAGATCT
The DNA here is from genome assembly GCA_026394715.1 of Methanomicrobiales archaeon. Lineage (GTDB taxonomy): Archaea > Halobacteriota > Methanomicrobia > Methanomicrobiales > Methanospirillaceae > CAIKOD01. Next base: position 4,971 of record JAPKXR010000253.1, read on the forward strand.
TAAAAGACAGCATGCTCCGCTATCACCGGATGTGTGGGAGAAACGTGATTGCCAGGGCAGGGTATGATATGCACGGGCTCCCGATCGAGGTCAGGGTAGAGCAGCAGTTAGGGTTTTCCTCGAAGAAAGATATCGAGACCTTCGGGATCGAGAAGTTTATTGATCATTGTCGCGATTTTGCAGAAAAAAACAAGGACGTGATGAGTGGCCAGTTTAAAAAATTAGGTATCTGGCTTGACTTTGATAACCCGTACCAGACGATCCAGCCCGAATATATCGAAGCCGCATGGTGGACAATCCAGAGGGCTTCCGAACGCGGGATGCTGGAACGGGGATTCCGCGTGGTGAACTGGTGCCCACGGTGTGCAACGGCCATCGCAGATGCAGAAGTAGAATACTGGGAAGAGACTGACCCGTCGATATTCGTGAAATTCCCGTTGCGGGGAAAGACCAATGAATCATTTGTAATATGGACCACGACCCCCTGGACCCTTCCGGCAAATGTTGCTGTTGCCGTCAGCCCGGACCTCGTCTATGCCCGTGTCAAAGCGGTAAAGGGTGACCGCGAAGAAATAGTATGGATCGCCTCAGAACTGCTGGAACCTGTCCTTAAGAAAGGCAAGTACCAGGACTACACAGTCCTTGAAGAAAAACTTGGAAAAGACCTTGTAGGGATGACCTACGACTCCCCTCTTGCAGAGCAGGTACCGGCCCAGAAAGAGATGGTGCACCGGGTTGTCGCCGCGGACTTTGTTGCAAAAGAGAATACCGGGTTCGTCCACATTGCCCCGGGACACGGGTGGGACGATTATCTCCTCGGCCTGAAGGAAGGGCTTGCCATTGTCTGCCCCGTCGACGCGACCGGGCATTTCACCAAAGAGGGCGGTGCGTTCGAATGCATGTTTGTGAAGGACGCAGATGATGTCGTTATCAAAGAGCTCGGAGATTACCTTCTTGGAAGAGGCAGGGTCACCCACCGGTACGGACATTGCTGGAGGTGCAAGACCCCGATCATCTTCCGTGCTACATCGCAATGGTTCTTAAAAGCGTCAGCGATGAAGGAACGGATGCTTGAAGAAGTCGCCATCGTTAAATGGTACCCCGAGTGGGCGGGGAGTGCCCGCTTCTACGACTGGATCAAGGAGGCACGCGACTGGTGTATTTCCCGCCAGCGGTACTGGGGTATCCCGATCCCGATCTGGGAATGTGGGAAATGCAACCATCTCCGTGTCTTTGGTACAATAGTCGAGCTCGAGAGTGCAAGTGGGACCGCCCTTCCTGACCCGCACCGCCCGCATGTGGACAAGGTGACGGTACCATGCAGTTGTGGCGGGACGATGCACCGCGTGGAAGATATCTTTGACGTCTGGTTTGATTCAGCCGTTGCGTCCTGGGCTACCATCAGGTACCCCGGACAGACAGAAGCGTTTGACCAGTTATGGCCCGCGGATTTTATTGCCGAAGGCCAGGACCAGACGCGCGGCTGGTTCTATTCGCAACTTGGTGCGAGTACCATCGCATTTGACTGCTCACCGTACAAAAGCGTTCTCATGCATGGCTTTGCACTCGATGCAGAGGGCCGCAAAATGAGTAAAAGTCTCGGTAACGTGGTAACACCGGAAGAAGTTGTTGCGGCGCAGGGTGTGGACGTGCTGAGGCTGTATGTCCTTTCCGCAAGTGCACCATGGGACGACCTGAAATTCAACTGGGACGGTATCAAGACGGTACACAGGACGATGAACATCTTCTGGAATGTTTACCGGTTCCCGTTACCGTACATGATCCTCGATCACTGGCAACCCGGTAACAAGGGTGGACGCTGGGATGACTCCTATGTGAAAGAGCATTTCACCCGTATGCCCGATGAGGACCGCTGGATCATCTCCCGGATCAACAGCCTCGCACAACAGGTAAAGGAGGCCATCGGTGAGTGTCAGCTCCACCGGGTCACCCGGGGCCTGATGTCATTTATCCTTGACGACCTGTCACGGTGGTACGTGCAGCTGGTCAGGCCAAGGCTCTGGCTTGAAGGGGAATCCGAAGAGAAACAGTTCGCCTATGAGACGATGTACTATGTAATGCGGCAGCTGGTGA
>JAPKXR010000217.1 GCA_026394715.1 Methanomicrobiales archaeon
TCACAATTATTCAATCATTCGCGGCAGAACCGGATGAAACGTATTTTTCAGCCCCTCCAGGTGGTCGCATGTTTCGCCCAGGCCACGGCCCACGGGGCCAATGACGGACAACATGCCGTCGGTATTATTACTGCACTTTTATTATCCGCAGGTGTCCTGTCATCATTCGATGTACCGACGTGGGTAATTCTTGCATCAGCGATCGCCATCGCCCTTGGCACCTGTTTTGGTGGATGGCAGGTCGTAGACAAAATGGCAAAAGGCATCACCAAAATCCGCCCTTACCAGGGGTTCTGTGCTGCGACGGTCAGCAGTGCTATCCTCGTCGGGGTTACCGAACAGGGAATTCCCGTTTCGTCCACCCATGCCATAAATGGTGCAATAATCGGGGTCGGGGCCACAAGGGGTAAAAAGGCCGTTCAATGGAAGGTTGTTCGGGAGATGATGACTGCATGGATTATCACCATCCCGATTGCCATCGTCTGTGCCTGGACTGGATACCACGTTGTCGCATTTTGTATCAGGTTACTTTTTTCGGGCTGATAAAACCGCCATATTTTTTAACCTTTCCTCTCCAATACCCGAGTAGATCATTATGGGTTTACGCGAGTTACTGATTCCTCAGGATAAGATTTTTTTTGACCTGTTTGAGCGGCAGGTCGCGATTGTTACTGAAAGTGCCAACCAGCTGGTCGCGCTCACTGAGAATTTTACTAATGTGAAAGAAAAATGCCATGCAATAGAACTGCTGGAACACCAGGGGGACCAGATTACCCATGATATTTATGAAACACTCAATAAGACCTTTATCACACCACTCGACCCCGAAGAAATTTCGGGACTGGCCTCCGCGCTTGATGACATACTGGACTATATTGACGGTTCTGCTGAAAAAATGCTCTATTATGGGATTGAGTCCACCGATTCCCCAATCATCGAACTTTCAAAGCTGATACAACTCTCTGTCGTTGAAATTGAAGGGGCAGTTAAAGGTATCCGTGCAATCTCCAACCCGAAATATATTGAAGCCCGTTGCATTGAGGTAAACCGACTTGAAAACCTGGCAGATGATGTACTTGCCCATGCCATCATGGACCTGTTCAAGTCCAATGACGCGATTACCATTATCAAATACAAAGATATTTACGAGCACCTGGAAATCGCAACGGACTATTGTGAAGATGTGGCGAATGTGCTATCTGATATTGCAATTCGACATTCTTGACGAAGACGAAGCCCGCCCTGAGGACAACAATGATTCCAGCACCTGAAATTCTTATCCTGTTTGTCATATTTATTGCCCTTGTATTCGACTTTACTAACGGTTTCCACGATTCGGCGAACTCCATCTCCACAGTTGTCTCCACAAAGGTCCTCTCACCCCGGAACGCGGTTGTATTTGCCGCATTTTTTAATTTTATCGCGGTCTTCGGATTTGGTGTAGCTGTTGCAAATACGATCAGTAAAACGATTAAACTTGACTATGTCCCCGCTGACGTAGTTCCCTGGATTATCCTTTCGGCGCTTTCCGGAGCAATTATCTGGAATATTATCACATGGATTATCGGTCTTCCTACTTCTTCGTCCCACGCCCTTATTGGCGGGTTGATGGGGGCAGGTCTGTCTGCTGCAGGTATCGCAGCAATCCAGTGGTCGACTGTCGAACTGGTCCTGACCTTTATGGTCCTCTCGCCGCTTATTGGTCTTAGTGTCGGGTTCTTATTCATGGCGGTAGTCCTCTGGTTAACACGATCAACCCAGAAAGCGACAGCCGATCATTATTTTAAAAAACTGCAGCTCTGTTCAGCCGCGGCTTACAGTTTTTCACATGGTACCAATGATGCCCAGAAGACAATGGGGATTATCACTCCCCTGTTGTTCAGTATCGGGTACTATGGTGCGACAGTCGACCCACATAATCTCCCGGTGCCTACCTGGGTCATTCTGATTTGTTATGGTGCAATTGCCCTCGGGACGCTATCCGGTGGTTGGCGGATTGTAAAAACCATGGGCTATAAAATTACACGTCTTCGCCCTGTACACGGTTTTGCCGCTGAAACAGCGAGTGCAGGGACGATAATTGGGGCCTCCATGCTTGGGATCCCGGTAAGTACCACCCAGATCATCTGTGCATCTATTATGGGTGTGGGGTCCACGACTGGCACCAGTGCGGTAAAATGGGGTGTTGCACGGAGTATCATGTGGGCCTGGATCTTCACTATTCCGATCAGCGCCGTTATCGGGTTTTTGGTGTTCTACGGGCTCCGGGTTGTGGCGAGCTAATATCAGAAGGGACTATGGGCCAGGGGTTTTCCTGCACCCAGTGTCCGGATCGTAGTCCCCCGCAAAATCCCCAGGTTCTGCTGCCAGGATTTTTGCGTAGCAGACTTTTTTTCTAGAAAATATCGCTGTTATAGCGGCACAACTGTTTGATGGGGCATATCGGACACTTGGGTCGCCGGGCAATGCAGATTTTCCGCCCATGGCTGATCATGAGGTCAGTAAGTTTTCCCCATTCTTCTTTTGGGAACAGCGCCACGAGGTCCTGTTCAACACCTGCCGCGTCGCTGTTACCGGAAAATCCAATGAGCTGCGAAAGCCTGAGTACATGGGTGTCAACCGCTACCCCCTCCTGTTTCCCGAATGAATGGTAGAGGACAATATTTGCAGTCTTTCGCCCGACTCCAGGTATCCTTAGCAGGAGTTCCATCGTATCAGGCACGTGCCCGCCATAATCCCTGACGAGCATCGCGGACGCTTCGATGATACGCCGTGCCTTCATATGGAAAAACCCCGTTCTGTGGATGATCTGCTCGACATCCTCTATCCGGGCTTCTGCCAGTGTTTCAGGGGTAGGGTACAGGGCGAAGAGGGGGCCAATGACCTCGTCCACGGATTTATCGGTGGTCTGAGCGGAGAGGATCGTTGCAATGAGTGATTCGAACGGTGGGGCACCGGCCCGGTGATGGGTGCTTGCCTCCGGGTACCCGGCATCAAGGGTATGGTAGACTTCCCTGGCGGTTTTCCGGTCCATGTACAACTCCCCTGAAGTAAAAGTCTAAAAAGAATGGGGTAGGGCGGATTCGAACCGCCGTCAAAGCGTCCCAAACGCTCTAGGATGGACCAGGCTACCCTACTACCCCGGGTACTGGATCTACAGGTGTGATGGGATTGTACAAATAATTACCGGTTATTTTCTGTCCGGGTCAGAGCGGGAGGAGCCTGGTATTGTTCTCACTGCACACGATAGTCCCGCTAAACAGGCCAGAAATTACAGCATCGGGCAGGTTTTTTGGCTTCCTGCCATCGAGGACGACCAGAGGGATGCCGCTCCTCTGGATTATTTTTACGGCGATTGCATCCATTACTGTATTCGAACCTGCATCCAGCCTGCTCCCCCCGACTATCTCTGCAAGCCTGTCGGGGGTCAGGTGGGTATACCGGGTTGCGGAAGCATCCGTTTTCGGGTCCGCGCTGTAGATACCATCCACTGATGTAAGGTTAACGAGGATCGCTGCTCCCGTGCGTTCGGCCAGTACCGCGGCAACTGCATCGGTAGTCTGGGCCGGCGTTACACCGCCCATGACTACGATCCGGCCTGATACCGCATATTCCAACGCCGTTGCCTGGTCCTCTGCAACGTCGGGGTATGCGGAATCCCCAAGTGCTGCAATGAGCAGCGTCGCGTTGAGACGTGTTACCAGGATGCCGATTTCGTCGCAGGTGCCCTCATCAACACCGAGCGTTCTCGCCGCTTCAATGTACCTCCTCGCTTCCCCGCCACCGCCGACTACCACAAAAACCCGCAACTTTTCTGAAACCTGCCTGAGGGCAGCAGCGTACTCCACAATGCGGTGGTCGGAAAGGTTTGGGACAAGGACAGAACCTCCAAGTGAGATGACAAGGGATTTCATTTCGTACAGGTGGGGAAATTGGAGATATTAACCTGATTGTTCTCCCCCGTTTTTTTTCCTGATTCCCGGTTGTTGGAGTCCCCTGGTTGGCAGGGATCAACAGTCATTATTGCTATGGCGAAAGAGAACATGCTTCAATGATCCTGTGTTGCCCGGAATGCCAGAGTGTTGAAGTGTACGAAGTGGCCGGTGGTTGTGTCGGACAGGTCTACCGTTGCAAGAAATGCGGGTACCGCGGCTCATTTGTCCTCGAAATTGACGAGAATGAGCTTGAAGCATTACAAGGTGGCCAGCCTGATAATGTCCCGGGTTGATACGATTCCCAGACCAGGCGGGTACCAGGGGTGATAAGGATGCCGATGCATGAAGCAGCCCTTTACAAAAAATTGCCGGAACTCGCTGTACGGTGTTCAGTGTGCAATAACCGTTGCACGATCCAGGAGGGGAAGAGCGGGATCTGTCAGGTCAGGGTTAACAAATTAGGTACGCTGTATTCCACGACATACGGACTTATCACGTCTGAAGCCATTGACCCGGTAGAGAAGAAACCCCTCTACCATTTCCTGCCCGGTACCCGCTGTTATTCCCTTGGCGGCATCGGCTGTAACTTCCACTGTGAACACTGCCAGAACTGGCACATATCGAGGGCAACCGGTGATATGGTCCGGATGACCGGACTTAGCCCGGCAGAAGGTGTTGCCCATGCGGAACGGCAAGGGTGCAGGAGTATTGCGTGGACCTACAATGAACCTACTATCTGGCATGAATATGCGCGAGACATGAGTGTACTTGCCCGATCGAAGGGACTCGGCACCGTGTACGTAACAAACGGGTATATCACCGAGGAAGCGCTCCGCGATCTCTCACCGGTGCTGAACGCATTCCGTGTCGATATCAAGTCTTTTTCCGATGATTTTTACCGGAAAATCTGTGGTGGCCGGCTTGAACCTGTGCTCAATTCGACAATTCTTGCAAGAGAACTTAAAATGCATGTCGAGGTCGTGAACCTTATAATCCCTGGGTTAAATGACAGCCCGGAGGAGATCGATGCCCTCATCAAGTGGGTCATTGAGTACCCGGGTCCTGCTACACCTGTCCATTTTACCCGGTTCCACCCGGATTACCACATGACAGACCGCGCAGACACACCTGTTGCCACCCTGGAAAAAATTTACAGGCGGGCAAAAGAGCTGGGCCTTCGGTTCCCCTACCTCGGTAATGTCTACCGGCACCCGTTTGAACATACCTACTGCCCGCGTTGCGGTGAACTGCTGATAGAGCGGACGGGATATGAAATTGCCATCCGGAACCTCGATAACCACAGCTGCGGGAGATGTGGTGAGGTGATAGAGATTGTCACAGACGTCGGGAAAAAACAGGGCTGAAAATCCGGTTTCTCATTGACCGTATGCCAGGCACCTGTCGCAGGTGCCGCCGGGTTTTATGGGTTATAACACGAGTGAGTGCCAGTAGTATGGCCCCGGGTTCGTATGGCCCCGGCCAAAGGATGACCTGGAGCCTCGCGGTGTGACAAAAAAATGAGGCCTGCCCTTGAAAATGAGATCGAACACGCAGGCTACGTACCGGGACCGCGCGCCGACATACATTTTTCTGGTGCGTTCACTGCAGGAAGTTGTACAGGATCCGTTCAGTTGCAGCTGAACTTATTCAAACCGGCAAAAAATGATAGTGTGGCCCCTTTTGCATCAGGTGGCGGCCTGCGTTGACTGTGCGGCGACCTGTGTCCCTGCAGGGCGTTTGAGCCAGAGTAGGTCCTTTCCTTCGTAGCGGAATGAGCGCATAAAAATAACTTTTACCTCAGCCGGAATGCCCGAAACATCAGTCCCCTGAGGTACTAACAGGCAGGCATGCCACGAACTTTTTTTTGCAGCCGGTGTCGCTCTCCCCTCCAGGAGTGCTGATACCAACCCCTGTCCTACAACTCTCCCAAAGGTTGCACCAACGGTGGCGACCTGGTTCGACCCTCGTCTCCGTGATAATGAAAATATTTCATCGTCCCCAACCTGCTTTGCTGCTCCTGATATTACCCACCCTTCACTGGCAGGGTAGTTGCGTTTCAGTTCCTTTTGCACGATGTCGTGCATAATATCACCAGAATATCCCATTGCATGATCACCTACCTCATGTTCATCAGGGAAGGTTAAACATTTTTTCCTTTTCTGCGGCAAAAATAGTGTGACGTGTAATTTATTTTGATAAAAATCAATGATCCAACAAATTCTCCAGCGCGTTGCGTTCCGTTGTCAGCGCTCACACCACCACTTCATGTTATAAAAATAAAATTTATTCCGTGTATTAATGGGATATGATTATAACGTCATGGTATGACTTGTATTCAGTGAAATCAGAAAGGGTGTGACAGGATGCCGTCGCGTTGCAGGAATGATCAACCGAATCAGAAGACCTCTGTCCAGGTGCAAAGATCCCAATATATTAACCGTGAGATCGGCTGGATACGATTCAACCGTCACGTCCTTGACGAGGCGTCTGATACACGGCACCCGCTACTTGAGCGGGTCAAGTTCCTTTCTATATTTGCAAATAATCTCGACGAGTTCTTCATGGTACGGGTGTCCGGGCTCCAGAGGCAGGTAGAAAGCGGTGTCCTCGAGGCTCCTCCTGACGGTATGAGCCCCATGGAGCAACTCGCAGAAATCCATGATCAACTGGCACCCCTCCTCGCAGCACAATCCGGGTGCTGGGAATGCGACCTGGTACCGGCCATGAAGGCTGAAGGCATCGAAATACTTCCTGTACATGCCCTTTCGGATGAGGAGCGTATCATGATGCGGGAATATTATGAGCATGAGGTCTTCCCTGTCCTGACACCGCTTGCGTTCGATAAGTCCCACCCGTTTCCCTTTATTTCCAACCTCTCGCTGAACCTGGCCATCGTGGTAAGAGACCCCGCGAGGAAGGAGGACCTCTTCGCACGGATAAAAGTGCCTACCGACCTCTTTCCACGTCTTATACGCATTCCCGAGCCAAAACCGGTGAAAAAGCGGGGAAGACCGACAGAAAAATTTGTGTTCCTTGAGGACCTTGTATCGTCCTGTCTTGACCGGCTTTTCCCGGGTATGGAAATTGTTGCGGCATATCCTTTCAGGGTAACGCGCGATGCAGATCTTGAGATCGAAGAAGATGAGGCGTCAGACCTGTTAACTGCCATTGAAGAAAGTGTGGAGCTCCGGCGCATCGGCTCTCCTATCAGGGTAGAGGTATCTTCGGCCATGCCTGCAGGTATTTGTGAGATGCTTTCTGCAAAACTCGGGATCAGCAGGGATATGTTCTACCGGGTGGAACCGCCGGTCGGGATGGCAGACCTGATGCAGCTCTACGGGCTCGATCGACCGGACTTGAAAGACCTGCCCTTTGTTCCGGCCGTCCCGCCATCACTTGAAGGGGATGCGGATATTTTTGCCGGGATCAGGAAAGGCGACATCCTTCTCTTTCACCCGTACGATAGTTTCTCCCCGGTGGTATCATTTTTAAAGCAGGCGGCAAAAGACCCGGATGTCCTTGCCATCAAAATAACCCTCTACCGCGTGGGTCCGAATTCTCCGGTTGTCGATGCCCTGATGGAAGCGCGGAATAACGGCAAGGATGTCGCCGCGATGATAGAACTGAAGGCCCGCTTTGATGAAGAAAATAACATCGGGTGGGCGAGGGCACTTGAACGGGCGGGTGTTCACGTGGTGTACGGGCTTTCCGGTCTCAAAGTACATAGCAAGGTCTGCATGGTTGTCCGAAAGGAGAAAGAAGGGATCACCCGCTATGTACACCTGGGGACCGGGAACTACAACGCTTCGACGAGCCGGATTTATACCGACCTGGGCCTCTTCACGAAGGACCACGTGATTGGTGCCGATGTAGCAGATCTGTTCAATGCACTTACCGGGTATTCGCGGGTACATTCATACCGTTCGCTCCTGGTCGCGCCGGTCAGTATCAGGAAAGGGCTTTTTGATCGGATCGAACGAGAAATTGAATTGCACAGGAAAAACGGAGGCGGCCATATCATTTTCAAGATCAATGCACTGGTGGACCGGCGCTGTATCGATATCTTATACCGGGCATCAGATGCAGGTGTTCGGGTGGACCTCCAGGTACGAGGGATCTGCTGTCTCCGGCCCGGGGTCCCCGGTCTTAGTGAGCATATTAATGTCTCCAGTATCGTCGGGCGGTTCCTGGAACACCCCCGTATCTTTTATTTCCGGAATGGTGGCGACGAGGAGGTGTTCCTCGGCAGTGCCGACCTGATGCCGAGAAACCTGGACCGCCGTGTCGAAGTTATTTTCCCGGTTAACGACCCGGTCATCCGGCGATCGATTATCGATTCTATCCTGAATGTCTATATGAAGGACACGGTGAATATGCGCATCCTGAATCCCGATGGGGATTACACCCGGGTACAGCCCCTGCAGGGGGAAGCACCGTGCAATGCCCAGGCATGGCTGATCTCGCACCGGGGTACCTGGCATGAAAAAGGAAAGAAACCTTCGAAGAAAAAGTGATGCCATTCCGCCGGGGTCGACCTGGAGTTCGAAGTTTTTTTCCTGGCGTCACTTTCGCACCTTGGTCAAAAAGGTTAATCGCCGTAAAGACGGATCTCTTTCCACAACATTTCAGAAACCAACACCATGATTGTACTAGGTATTGACCCGGGTCTTGCGCGTATGGGGTACGGGGTGATCGAGAAGACGGGGAACAAGGCCATCCACGTCACCCATGGCTGCATTACGACCGCAAGGGAAGATGCATCGGCGGGTTCACGGCTCAATTTCCTCTACGAGGGACTCAAAGACCTGTTTATTGAACACCGTCCGGAGTGTGCGGCAATTGAAAAATTATTTTTTTCAAAAAATATCACGTCCGCGATGGGTGTCGCGGAAGTCCGTGGTATCATCCTCCTGATTTGCGCACAGGAAGGTGTCCCCGTGACAGAATATACCCCGAACCAGGTGAAGCAGGCGATAACGGGGTCGGGGCGTGCGGACAAGAAACAGGTGCAGGAGATGATCAGGCGGCTCCTCCACCTGGAGGAAATCCCGAGGCCTGATGACGCTGCCGACGGCCTGTCCATCGCGCTCTGCCACATCCATACCATGAGGCACTAACAAATGTTACCTTCTTCCGTTGCGGTTATTGTTATCCCGTGTCTGTCCCTGTTGCGTGCTGGCGGGGCCTCCGTATACCTCCGTTACCGGTGCGGGTGCAGAGGGAAGGACCCCGTGGGTAGGAGTGGACACCTGTGATATCACAACTCTGTGGAGAAATTGTTGCCACCGGGGATGGATTTGTGGTACTGGATGTTGGTGGTGTAGGGTACCGCGTCAATATGACGACAACAGATATTCTCAGCCTTTCCAGCAGTCCGGGGAAGAAAACGGTGCACACCCACCTTATTGTACGGGAGGACGCACTCACCCTGTACGGGTTCCTTGATACGTTCGACCTCGAGGTGTTCCAGCTCCTCATCGCGGTGAACCGTGTCGGTCCCCAGCTGGCCCTCTCAATCCTCTCACAGGTACCGGCGAAGGAATTTGTCCAGGCGGTTACCGGCGAGGACGAGAAACGGTTGACAAGGCTTTCCGGGATCGGACCGCGGAACGCCAAAAGATTAATCCTCGAACTAAAAGACCGGATGAAGGAGCGTCTCCCGGTCGTCACTGCCGGGGCATCCGGGGTCGCGGGCAATATCCGGGAGGACGTGGCAGATGCCCTTGTTGCACTGGGGTTCCCCCCGCGCGAATCGTATGATGCGGTTGATGAGACCTGCAGAATTACGGGGCCGGCCGATTCACAGGTACTGTTGAAAGCGTCCCTTCTACACTTGAAGGAGAGGAAAAAGCGATGAGGGAGTCGGTGATCGATGCGGTTTCAACCGCCGGGGACGCTGTCGAGGAGACGATCCGGCCGTCAAGGCTCAGGGAATTTATTGGCCAGGACGGCTTGAAAGAAACGCTCTCTATTGCAATTGAAGCCGCACAGAAACGTCAAAAACCCCTCGACCATATCCTGTTTTCAGGTCCACCAGGCCTTGGGAAGACAACGCTTGCCCATATTATCGCCCACGAGATGGGTACCGGTATCCATACGACGAGCGGGCCCGTGCTGGAGAAACCCGGGGACCTCGCCGCTATTCTAACGACCCTTTCGGAAGGCGATCTCCTGTTTATCGATGAAGTCCACCGGCTCAGCCCGGTTGTGGAAGAAGTGCTGTACCCGGCGATGGAAGACCTCGCAATCGATGTCATGATTGGCGAAGGTCCGGGCGCCCGGTCTATCCGGCTGGATATTGAGCATTTCACGTTAATCGGGGCCACCACAAAGATCGGCCTCCTGGGTTCACCGTTCCGTGACCGCTTCGGCCTGATATGTCGCCTCAACCTGTACAGTCCCGGAGAACTTGCGGAAGTGATCAGGCGGAGCGCTGGTATCATGCAGGTCACTATTACGGATGAGGCCGCCCGTGAGATTGCCGGCAGGAGCCGGGGGACACCGCGGATTGCAAACCGGCTCCTCCGGAGGGTCGGTGATTTTGCGTTAGTGCGAAGCGATGGCACGATCACCCGGGAGGTGGCCGCGCATGCCCTTACCCTGCTGGGCATAGACGCGCTTGGGCTTGACGACCTTGACCGGCGGATCCTGACGGTTATATCCGAGGACTTCCGGGGGGGCCCCGTCGGGCTCAAGACGATTGCGATCTCAGTCGGGGAAGAGTCAAGGACGATTGAGGACGTGTACGAACCGTATCTGATACAGATCGGGTTTATAAAAAGGACCACCCAGGGAAGAGAGACCACGCCGGCAGCCGGGACGCATATCCACCAGCAATGGTGGTAACACTGGCGTTTTTATCCACCTATTAATTTTGGTGTTATCGCCTTTTTTGGAACCCTAAAAAAAAAGAGCTAGTGTTTTTTCCAGCACATAGGATCGGTTGGTTCAACCAACAGGAGGAGGGGTGCGCTGTTCAGGGATTTTGTAGTCATGATTTCATGGTATTACCACCGTATTTCGTTTTTTCTGGTCACTCACCGGCACTCATTTTTAGAATATCGTGACAACCACGTCGGAGATCTCGGTAACTTCATCAATCTCCCTTGTTATTGGCGGGTGTACTATTTCGGATGCCCGGGCGAAGAAGGCCCATTGCCTCTCCGGCTCAGTTGTTGAGAGGGCGAACGGGAGAACCTCGGGGTTGGGGTCAACCATCCTGGCTATTGCATTCCATTTTTTGATTTCCCTGTTTTGATCTGATATCAGGGTGTGGATGGTCCTCCGCTCAGATCGTTCCCCTTGTTCTTCTGTCAGGTCATCCATGGGCCTCACCGTCGGAGTGATACACACTAATTATCATTATTCTATTTATAATTATGTGGCAGTGTATAGCATTTGATTGATATATTATTGTAATGCATAAACATATTGCAATAACGAATTGTATTGAAGTTATTCGTTGCAATGTGGCAGGAGCATTCAATTTTACCAGGGAAGATCTTGCGAGTGGACCGGGTGGGTGTTTGGTTGTGTTAAAAGAGAAGGAAAGAGAACAATCCAGATTTATTGAAATACTCCGAGACTATCCGAGGGGGTTGACAATTGAAGAAATTTCAAAGATCCTGCCACTTAACAGGAATGCGACTTCAAAGTACCTCAACCGGATGCTCATTTCGGGCCAGGTTGAGATGAAGACATTTGGTCCGGCCAAAGTTTTTTTTATCTCGAAGAGAATGCCAATTGCCGGTCTTCTCAACCTGACATCAGACCTCATTATGGTCCTTGACCATGAAATGTTTGTACGGTATGCGAATGACCGGCTGCTGAATGTTTTTTTGGTCCAGCGTTCAGACCTTATCGCCCGTCATATTGACCATACACCGTTTGGAGCATGTATCAGTCTTGCATTCCGTCAAAAAATCAGCGACGGTGAAAAAGGGAATGAAAGTATTTTCGAGGAAAAAATGAGTATTAAAGGGGAGAACTGGCATTTTTATGGGAAATGTGTCCCCGTCGTATTCGAACAGGGGGAGTCCGGGGTATCAGTAATTCTCCGGGATGTCACCAGGCCGAATGTACCCTCCTGACAGCGGGGTCCCGGTATTCCCTGGTTGGAGAGCAACACCTGGTGATGACAACTCCCAGGTGTAAACGGTCTGGTATGCCGGGTATGGCCCACGCCAGAAACCAAACATTAATGGCTTTTTTCCTGAAAACGGCTGCATGGTATTTTCAACCTGCTGATTGCTGTTCTCCAACGTCTGGAAGGGGTGTTAGTAAGGACCAGGGCCCTTTTTTTCCCGGCTCCTGATTTTGTGTATGGCCTGGTTGGCATCATGACTGTTTTTTTCCCGTTAATGAAATAGTACAATTACCTATTTTCCCCTGTGCCCCCGGAAAAAGAGGCATTCATTTCAGACTGCGATACCTGTTTCAATTCAGGCCGGCCCCGGAAAAATCCCGCCATAATCCGGCCTCTTTAACCCAAAAATAAGCCCTGTTATCATCATTGCCCGCACGTTAGTAACCCCACTTCAGACGGTGTCCGGATTTTGGTTTGGTACTGCCGTTATTTCTTTCCGTTTCTGGTAATAACTAATATTCAGCCCTCTTTTAAAATAACCTCATTATCTCCGTTTTTTGTCAGGATCCAGGCTCAAAATGAGGTTGGTTGACTGTAACCTGCCGTTACCTGGCACTGTTGTATGACTGAAAAAAGGGAGCGTCAGCCAGCCTTAAGAAATTTCGATTCTGCAGCCTTCTCTGGCATGCGAAAGAAGAGCAGGATTTTTATCACCTTCCCTGATCTTCGTTAAGCCGACTAATGGGCGTCGATATTAAAATTATGCTATTTTTATAGGAAAATTGTTTCAGCAGCTCTCTGATAACAGCTGGAAGTGAAAAAATGTATCTCACATTTTCCAACAGATGGGGGTTCCCTTATTTTTTATCATGGCCTGGACTGCGATGGCGTTCGTATGCCCGGGAACATCCGGACATTTTTTACCCGGGTTTCCAAACCGGGAATGAAAACGTGTCCCTGTCCTGCTCGCCGGTATCTCCCGAATCGCTGAATGCGGTGAAAAATGCACAACAATCATCTTACGGAGGATATGGAAGGCGCATTACACAGTGCCCCTGGATTTTTCCATCCCGCAAGAACAGGTGTGGGGTGATGTTTTTCTCCCGGTGATTATTGGAATATTCCGCTAAAGAAGTTACGGTGCAAACCCGGGTTATACGAGGCGTGCGGTATCAGAGCGGACGAATGGTATGGTCGAGTTTCAGCCCGAATGCACGCTCAAAATTTTTGGCCTCATTGTCTACACCCCAGGACTCAAACTGGCAGTCTTCGCGAGCTACAATCTCAAGTTCCGCCGTCTTATTATTAATTTTTGTGAAGGATACCCGTTCGATAAGGGCTGCATGTCGCCGGTCAAGGCTCTCTGAAAGGCGAAGGAACGTTGAGAGAATGGTGACCAGTTCTTTTCCCGGTTCATCGAGTTCAGGCATCTCGAACTCCTTTTTCCTTGGCAGTTTCTTCCGGTGATAACGGGCAATGTTCGCCATTATCAGGACCTCATTTTGGTCAAATCCGAGCAGGTCACTATTCCTGATAATGTAATAGGAATGTGCATGGTGGTTGTTGAACGAGATCAGGGACCCGATATCATGCAGAAATGATGCGTATTCAAGCAGTTCCCGTTCACCTGGACCAAGGGTATGAAGTCCCACTGTTTTACCGCTATCAAACAGCTCGAGTGCGATGGTCGAGACAGTCCGTGCGTGGTACTCGTTGATCCCAAACGCCCGTCCTGTGAGGAGTACGCTTTTCTCCCTGACGGACAGGTGGCCGAGAAGTGGGAACCCCTCCATTTTTGAGAGATAATCGGCAAGAAGGCCGTCCTGTAGCCCTCTCTGTGTTACTTCAAGTTCCCGGATGTTCAGGTCCTGCATCAGTGTGTCAATGATTGCAGTGCCGGCAATAATGATATCCGCCCTTTCAGGATTGATCCCCGGTATTTTACGGCGCTCTGTAAGCGATGAAGAACAAATGACGGGGACCGCTTTTTTAAGGTCTGATGCGGAAAGGATCGTCCGTTTCGGGTCACCGGGATGAGATGACCTTGCTGCGATATCACAAAGATTGATGATCGTCCCGGAACTGCCTACCACGAGGTCAACGGGATGACGACCTGCCTGTCGCACCACCGGGCGTGCCTCATTCCGGATATAGTCCCTGATCTCTTCATACCGGGACCCGGTGACGGGTCCTGTAACCCCGTCCGGGAAGAACATGTTCGTCAGCCGGATCGTGCCAAGACGCATGCTTGACAGGTAACTGCACCCATCGCTCCCCCCGATTGCCACTTCGGTGCTACCGCCCCCGATATCAATGATCATGATCTGCTCGTCTTTCAGGTTCATCGCGGCAGTGACGCCCATAAAAATCAACCGGGCCTCCTCCCTGCCTGATATTACCTGCACGTCCAGGTGTGACTCTTTCCTGAGCCTGGAAAGGAAATCGTACCGGTTCTGTGCTTCCCGTGTGGCGGAAGTGGCAACGGCTACAAATTCTTCGGCACTAAAAGAGTGGGCAAGTTCGACAAACCTTCCTGCGACCATGACTGCCCTGTCCATGGCCTCCTCCGTGATGAGCCCGGTCAGAAACTCCCCTTCGCCAAGCCTTACTGCTTCCTTCTGGTTCGAAAGAACGATATACGAGCAATCAGGGTTCAGCCTTACAACAAACAACCGGATGGAATTGGTGCCGATGTCAATGAATGCAACGGTCCGTGATGATTCCTGCGCCTTTTTTCCTGTCATTCGTGTATACTCCGTTTTTTTCATCTGGCGGATCGTGCGAAATAGCCTGGTCTTACCGTATGCGGGAAAGTTTTTTGCGGACTATTTTTTTTAAGAACGCTATTTCGTTTCACTGTTTGATTATAATTTATATGTTTTTTTATCATTCCCTGTATGTGCGGGATTGGATTGGCCGGTGGAGTCCCAGCCAATCCGTTTAATATCTCACTGTTTACATCATTAGCATTCACTGGGATAATAACTTCTGGCTCCCGGGACCGGTGATTATTTTTGGACATTTCTGGTATATATCAGGAAAGCGTGCATATTTTCTCCACCCTGCACTGTATGCAGAACCCAATGGTCCCGGCGACAATAAGGCATAAGGACCCGGTGATTAGAAAAGCTGTTAAAAATCCAAGATGTTCCGCGATAAATGTGATAAAAAACGGAATAATTGTCATACCAAGATAACTTGACGTATTAAACAGGCCCATGAAAGTTCCTTGTTCTTTTCCTGCATCAGCGAGGAAGGCGAGTTGGGCGATCATAATAATGCCCGCAAATGCACCAATGACAATAAAAGCCCATGAAGAAACGTAAGCCGCTATAACCGCCGCCGCAGAGATGAGTGCTGCAATCTTTATTGTCGGAATCGGGGCAAATTTCATATGGGACACGAAAAGTATTGCAATTGCGGTAGCACCACTCATGGCGGCAATCTGAATACCGATCAAATCCGGACTGTTGCCGCTGAATTGCGGGTACATGGCTGTCACGGCGCCGGTTATACCGACCAGGACAACCGAGGAAAACCACAGCCAGAAATACTTTCTGAAATTATATACCAGGTTTTTCAGCACAGGGATTCCCACGGATAGGGGGATGGTTGTTTTCCACCCGCTAACGGGTGTGAGAATGCTGATTATAAATGGAATGATTGATACCAATAAAAAAAGCTGTGTCCCGGCTGACCTGTAGCTCAGCACCTTACTGGCCAGACCTGAAATGATAAGGCCTGCGATAAGCCCGATATTTAATAAGGCCAAAAAAAATCCCATTGCCCGCGTGTGATCAGGGCGTGAATTGATATACGACATTGCAGACGCAATAAAAAGTCCTGCACCGACACCCTCTGCCAACCTCGCAAAAATTGTTATATACACAGATGAATCGAGGAGAAGGAGAACACCGGAAACGATTGTCAGCAGGAGCCCTGCCCTGATAAAATATGCCGGTCCCCACCGGTCCGATGCTATCCCTGCCGGCAGTGTCAGAAGAAATGCGCCGAGAAAATAAGCGGAAAATATCTGGCCCTGCACTGCTGTTCCGGAAGCATACGATGCGAGGTCAGGGATGATGGTATTAGATAGCGCCATCACTGAGAAAATACCCAGGTATAACGTTATCAGGGCTCTCATGGGTAACTTTTTTTCAGACCATCCGGTAGGTCTCAAGGTTCATCGGGGAATGAGTCTGGATATGGTACCGCTTGTAGAGCGAGCTGGCAAGGTCGATAGTATTGTTCTCGTCGCCATGAATAGTGAAAATTTTTTCAGGTCTCGGCTGTACCTGGCCCACGTAATTCATCAGTTGTCGCCGGTCTGAATGCCCGGAGAACCCGTCAACGGTTACAATCTCTAAGTTGATCACGATAGTCCTACCCCGTCCGAGCGGCACTTCACGCCAGCCTTTCTGGATACGCCGTCCAAGTGTGCCATCTGCCTGGTACCCGACAAAGACGAGTGCATTCCGTTCATCGCCCGCAAGGTTGCTCAGGTACTCCATGACCGGCCCCCCGTTCATCATCCCGCTTGTGGTGATAATCACACATGGGTCCCCGTTCATGACCCTCTCGCGGAGGTCTGATGAGTCCACTGCTACAAAGTTTTCAGAGAGGAACGGGTTCATCCCTTCCTTGAAGATCAGGTTCCGGAGTTCGCTGTTTAGATATTCGGGGTACGTTGTGTGGATTGCCGTTGCTTCCTTGATCATCCCGTCCAGGTATATCTTGACATTCGGGATTTTCTCTTTTCTCATCCCTTCTTCGAGAGCGAGCATGACCTCCTGTGAACGGCCCACCGCGAATGCCGGAATGATGACTTTTCCTCCCCGTGAAAGGACGATATTGATCGTTTCGTACAGCTTCTCCTCGGCATCTGACCGCGCCGGCTGCATCATGTCTGAACCACCGTAGGTACTTTCCATGAACAGTGCCTCAAGGCGCGGGAAATTTGCAGTTGCGGGGTTGAAGAGACGACTTTTACTGTAGTTGAAGTCCCCCGTGAATGCGATGTTATAGAGCCCCTCGCCGATATGGAAATGAGCGATGGCAGAACCGAGGATGTGGCCTGCATTATGGAATGTGAGCTTGATATCGGGTGCAATATCGGTCACATTCCCGTAGTTAAGGGTGATAGAGTGTTTGATATAGGTCTTGACTTCATTCGATGAGTACGGGATTTTCCGGTCCTCTTTGTGGATTACGTCAAGGTAGTCCAGTTGGAGCATCGCCGAAAGGTCACGGGTCGGTGGCGTGCTGTAGACGGGGCCGTCATACCCGTACTTGTACAGGAGCGGGACGAGGGCACAATGGTCGAGGTGTGCATGGGTAAGCACGACCGCATCGAGCTGCGAGAGCGGGTGTATCTCAGGGACATAGAGGTATGGCGTGCTGTTATTACTGTCGGGTTTTTCACCGCAATCGATTAAGACCCTGCTTTCGGGTGTCGTGAGCAGGAATGCAGCTCTCCCTACCTCCCTGCAGCAGCCGAGCATCGTGACCCTTACCCACTGGTCCTTGCTTGTTACATCACGGTGAATGCGGCGCCCGATTGTACGTAAGAAGATTTTTCGTTCCTCGTTCACTGACCTGAGGTACTGGCGCACCTGTTTTACGGTAGAGCTCTCGATCGGGGGAGTCCTGACGACTTTCGGGGTCCAGCCGATATGTTTTGTGATCTCACGCAGGGTGATACCGTTTTTCCCGATAACCACACCCGGTTTTTCTGCCTCGATTATTACTTCCCCTGTGTCTGCATCAAAAAAGATATCGGTAATCCCCGCGTTTTCAGGGACTACTGCCTTTATCTCTCCAATTGCCCTGTCCGGGTCTTCCAGGACGTTCGGGCGGACCACGATGCGTTTCCGCAGGTCCCTCGCCAGTATTTTGATCAGGTCCGCTTCATCAGCAAATTTTTTCGGGTCGTCGGTATAGATGACCAGTTCCGGCCCTTCAAATTCTACATCTGATACCGTGATGCCAGAGGGCACCTTTTCGTTAATCTTATCCTTAAGTTCTTTCAATCGTTCTTCAATCAGCATTTAATCCGTCCTAAAAAAAGAAATTATGCAGCGATTGCTGAAAGTGCTTTCTGGATCTGCTCATCAGCAATCTCCCTGTAACTTTCCCTGGTAATAACAACAACGTGGATACCCTCACCGGACCCTGCGTCACGTCTCATCGCAGCCTTGATCGCCCTGACCGAGAGTTCGATTGCCTGTTCTTCGTCCATGCCTTTTTTAAACCGGTCTTCAAGGACCCCGTATGCACCGGGAGAACCGGAGCCCGTGGCGACAATCTCTTCTTCCTCTGTTGCTCCGCCCATTGCATCCACGGAATACAGGGTAGGGCCTGCTTCGTCCACGCCACCGACAAGCAGCTGGACGTAATACGGGAAGTAGCGGTTTGCATTCAGTAAATTCGAGAGGAGCGTTGATGCGGCCCGCACTGCGATCGGCCGCCCGCGCCTGATCTGGTACAGGCTGCTTTCGACGGTCATTACCCGGGCAAGCTGTTGTGCGTCCCCGACACCGCCTGCAGTGGTCATTCCGATACGGTCTGAGATCTGGTAGACTTTCTTTGCCTTTTTACTGGCGATGAAATATCCCATTGTTGCCCGTTTCTCTGTGGCAAGGACGACTCCTTCAGAAAAGACCAGACCAACCGTGGTCGTCCCCTTGAGAGGTTCCTGATATGGTTCACTCATATGAAAACACCTACAAAATATATTAACGCCCGGAAAAATTCTTAAAAGCGCCTGAGTTATATGATGACATCTGTAAATTTAAAGGTTTTTATTGGATGGCGGGTTTGCAGAGCACCCGGATGAGCTCGCGGTCAAAAAGCATCGCTACGAGTTTCTTATCGCCATTGATCACGGGTAACTGGTCCACGCGGGCACGTTTCATTTTCAGTGCACAGTCGCTTATTTCTGAATTGACCGGGACTGCTACCACATTCTTTACCATCGCTGTCTTCACCGGTCTTGGGGGTAACTGGACCTTGGAAATACTGTAACTGATGGTGTGCATATCACGGATACTCTCCCATGTCCATTCATCATCATCAGTGCCATTTGAGAAATCACTGACCTCTACGGAGTCCTCAATCGAGGAATGCCTGATCAGGTCACGTTCGGAGATGATGCCCTGGACCTTACTGTTCGCATCCAGGATCGGGATTGCCTCGAACCCGGAGATCTCCATGACCCGTGCGACGACTGGCAGGGGCGTCTCTTCCCATAATGCGAAGGTCTTGCTGGTGTAGATGTCCTTGATCTCCTCTTTGATCCGCATCGTGGCGATGGCATATACCAGGTCTGCAATACTGATCAGGCCCAGGAGCCTGGTACCGTCGACAACCGGGAGCCTGCGGATCTTGTGGGTGACGAGGAGCCTTGCGGCTTCGCTCAACGGGGCATCGGGGCTGATCACAACAGGGTTCTCTGTCATCAGGAGACCGAGCTGCGTCTCTTCGGATTTTCGGAGGAGGTCTTTCCTGGTAATGATACCAAGCAGTTTTCCTTCCTTCATGACCGGGACCCCGCTAATCCCCGTCCGTTTCAGGATTTTAAGTACGTCGTCCCGGTTGCCCGGGATTTCGACGGTGACCACGTCCGCGGTCATAAAGTCTTTTACCAGCATCCCTGTTATGTTCTCACCACCAGGACCGCCACGGGGCAGTTTGAGACGACGAACGAGCTGACGCTTCCGATGAGCAGGCGGTCCACGTTGCTTTTCCCATGAGACCCGACGATCACTACATCGGCGCCGATATCGGTTGCGGCTTTTACGATTTCATTGCCTGCATGGCCCTGTTTCAGGTGGGGTGTGACTTCCACTCCCTTGGTTTCGGCCAGTTTTTTTGCATTGGCGATGGCTTTTCCCCCCTCGGTTTCAAGCATCGAGAGCATTATTTCCCAGGTGTTGTCCATCGGCATCGATGAAAAAAGCCCCGTCTCAACAACGTAAATTACATGAAGTGCTGCTTTCCATACCCTGGCCTCGTCTATTGCGGCCCCGAGTGCCTGTCCACTCATTCCCGATCCGTCGATTGCGACGAGTATTTTACTAAACATCTGTTACCCCACAAAATAGTCTTCTTTATGAGTTAGCTCTCTAAAATAAAAAACTTCTTGGTAATGCTGGCCGAAGAGCCCCGATTTACGATTGTTGAAAGGTGGTTGAGACTGAAGCGCATATTGGACTGCCCCGGGCCCATGACGAAAAATCGTGCGGGCATTCCTTTCCTGATGAAAAACGGGGTGGCCATCAGTTGTGACCCGGAAATTGCTGCCCTGATCAGCAGGGCTGGTGGCATGCGGTAGACATAGTGGGCAAATGCCATCTCGGCAAACATGTCCGGCTGGACAAACATTACGTTGTCGGTCCCGAGAAGGACCTGGCAACCGAGGTCGATCATGTCATGAATGGGTGGGTTGGACGCAGACCCGGTAACACGGAGGGCCCAGTTCGAGCGGGGGCAGATTGCAATGGGAATATTTGCATCCGCACATTGCCTCAGCTGCAGCCGGGTCGCATGGGTGCCATGGATGAGGAGGTCCGGGCTGAATGAGAGGGCGGTGTCCACATCCTCCGGGTCTCTTTCGCCTGCATGGAAGGCGATTAACGTTCCGTTGTTCCGGGCGCCGGCAACCTGGCGTTCAAGGTCCGCAACATCCCGGGTACTGCTGATGCCCAGGCCTTCTGCGACCTGTTCGCCCCCATCACGACCGAAAATGAGGAGTCCGGGAAGTGAGGACCCGGCCGCCTCACGGAGTGCTGCCACCCCGTCAATTCCCCCTTCCCGGAAATCCGCACACCCGGCTGTTCCGCCCTGCACCATTCCCCTGATACTGGCACGTATCCCGGAAACGACGTCATCCCGGGATGCCGCCGCGAGAAGCCGGTGCTTCAGCCCGTATGGGGGGGTGACCAGTGACGCAAGGTCGCCATCTGAGGTTGCATCCATGGCAACCGTGTCCCCGAGGTGCGTGTGTGCGTTAAAAAATGCGGGGATGATCCAGTTGTCCCCCGGGTGCGGGTCATCCTCGATATGCGTGATTATCCCTGCTTTCACGACAATTGTGACAGGTTGCATCTCCAGTGACCTGCCGAGGAGGGCATGGCCGCTGACCGTCACATCGTTGTCCATGGCAGAGTCCTTAACACCCAGTTTATATATTGAGAATGAGAAATAACTTTGCATGGCAAAGAAGAAGAGTGGACAGTTAATCTCGTCAGCAGGTCTCGTCAATTATTACGATAGCGAAGACCGGCGATCAATTCATATCAGCCCTGTCACAATCATTGTGGTGGCAGCCGCAATCGGGGCATTTATCCTTGTAATGGATATTATCTGGCAATAATCTTTTTTTTGAGTTCTCTCACGCGGGAATATACCGGGGGGTATGATCCCGGTTGGTGAGAAGAACGTTAATCCACTATTCAGGCTGTCACTCGTTTACCAGATAGGGGTAGGCTAGAGCTTATAAGCAGTCAGCCAGTCTTTTGAAATATTTATGTGGATGAATGAAAATGGCGTTAATTGTAAAGTTCCTTTTAGTGTTAATATTTCCAGGTGATCTGCTGAGGGACTTTGAAATTGCCGCACGTGAGGAGTGCGTTTCAAGTGAAAGGGCAAGGAAAAATTAAAAGAAATCGCCATTGAGGCTGCCGCATGAACCATAATCGTTCTCCATATGGAGAATTTCGAGTTTAAAGATGTCAAAATGGACCAGATTCCTCGTTTTTTTACGTGAAAAATTATCAATATCACCGTATTGGTGAACGAAACCCATTCGTGCGACAATCTCCATTACTGCGTGTAAACGATTAAGCCTGTAAGAATTGGATCCATATTAGTGGAAATTGATAACTCTTGATAACATAAAATCGTATTTATAAAAAATAAATTGGTTTCCTATCATTATAAGAGTGGGGATGCAACAATCGTGTGATCTGATGTTACATCGGAGAACTGGTAGGAATATAAACGACCTTGATCCACACCATCGACAAATACAAGGGCCTGACCATTATTATTAGTCGATATACCTTGTGTCTGGCCATGAGTGCCCACTGTAAATGTTATTGATCCATGATCCGGGACCTGCACATCACCACGTGGGCTAATATACGCACCACCGGGAGTGGGAGTACTAAATGCGTGTGGGGCACCTATGGCACGGGTAGATGCATGGATGATGTGATTTCCTCCCGATAACGACCCTGAAGCCTGAGATGTATAACTCATCTCCTTGGTAAATGCCGAGATCCTTCCGCTTGTTGATGAAACGTCAGAATAGCTGAGGTCCACAGCCCTTGTCGCATTCCAGCCGCGTCCTTCCTGGAGATGTGCCTTGATAAAGGCCGATGTCATGCCCATTGCCGGGTATGTACCCTGACCTGTAACCGTGTATGGCCTGACATTGATGTTGTAGTTCATGACGACCGGGGTGGACGCATCAATGCCAACGAACCTCTCGTCTGCAGTGTATGCAACTGACCCGATGGTAAGGTCATAGTTGCTACCCACCTGTACGATGTTACAGTAAGGAGGGATCACACTGCGGGCCGTAGATCCAAACGGGCAGAGGACCCGGTCTGATGGAGGGGTCGTATTGCCTGTACCGTCAAGCATCATCGTTTCTTCGCCCACGATATTTCCACCGTTCCGGGTTGCTGTAAAGGTGACCGCCGTACCAGACTTCACGTTGGACTGCCCGATGAGCCTGTTGTCCGTGTTAACTGACATGTCCTTCACCAGTGAAGTCAGTCCACCCTGTGAAATGATTGTCGCATCATAGGTCGTGGTATACTGGACCTGGTCTGGACCGAGCATCGGGTCATCCGTCCTCCTGGCCAGGCTCTGGTTCGAGATCTGCCATGCGAGGCTGTACTGCTCCATGACTATGCCATCTACCACACGGTCCGTTTGAGTGGTGATTCCCACGTTGCCAGGCACTGCGGAGATACCCTGGTCTGCGCACACCGTGCCGGTCATTGCAATGACCATTCCGAATAATAACGGCGTAATAATCCCAATTTTAATGTGTCTCAATTCTTTTAGAACAGGAATATTCCTTAACGGTACCGCCCGTAGATCCCCTTTTGGTTATCTCGGGAATTAAGGTATCTTTTTTCTTTGGCCGCTGTACCACGACAGCACTTTACGATTGGTAAACGGTGACTTAATCTCCGCCCTGCCCTGTATTGCCAGAAACGGGATCTATCCCGCGTTAGTAGGCAAGGGCCTCAGTCCCATCCCCGAACCATCCTTTTTTTCATCCGCTCACCGCACTACGACTGAGTGGCCGACGGGAGTGAATGATTCGTGGGAAGGGATAATTATGTATACAGGGAGGGGATAACTAGACGATGTGTGAGGGTTATTTTGTGGTAGCGGTGGCGCCATAAAATAACGGGTAACGTGTCAGCAGGTTATCTTGTCATACGGTGCGGGGGCTGCAAAACTTTTACCTATGTCGACCGTTTTCAGGAGTGGAAACTGTGCCCGGTCTGTGGGGCAACGATAGACATTCAGCGTGTCGGCCACTATATTGAAGTAGAAGATTTCAGGGTTGCAGAGAACATCGTGGCCCAACTCGAGCAGCACCTGCACAAGACAAGGAAGAAGGACCTTTCTCATGATGAGCGTGAACAGCTGCGGGCGCAATACACGGAGTGGATCAGGGGGCAGATCTGACGCCAGGACCGAAAAGGCTGACTTCCCCGGCGTTTACTCCGCGACACGCGGGCCCGGACCATTGTCACGTAATGTCCGACAGGTCCGGGGAGGAAAAGCCCGACCTTTCGCGCCGTTTGCAGAAGGTGTCCGGTCAATATACCGCACCGTACAAATATACGGGTACCTGTTCTGATTGATTTTGTCAATGTTTAAAATGATGTGCCACCCTGTTTTTAAATTGCTTTAACAACTCCAATTCTAAAAATTATACGAAGTGACCGGTTACTAATTTGCCGGTCTCAAGAGTGCGAGAACATGAAGTACAGGTTTGCATCCCGCATGGAAAAGACTCCCCGGTCGTTTATCAGGGAGATACTCAAAGTGACTGAAGACCCAAAAATCATCTCGTTTGCTGGAGGGCTGCCCAATCCCGCGCTCTTCCCGGTAGAGGGGCTTATTGAGGCGGCACGTGATGTCCTGACTGAAGATGCAACGTCGGCACTACAGTACTCCACAACGGAGGGTTACCTGCCACTCCGTGAATTTATTGCAAAACGGTACCTGAAACGGACAGGCTTGTCTGTCTCACCCGAACATATCCTGATTACGAATGGTTCACAACAATGTCTCGACCTTATCGGGAAGGTACTTATTGACCCGGGAGATCCGGTGGCGATCGAAAGGCCGGGATACCTTGGGGCAATCCAGGCATTTTCGCTCTACGAACCACAATTCGTCGAAGTCCCGCTGCTTGAAGACGGTCCTGACACGCACGTATTATCGCAGGTCCTGGATACCTATTCACCAACGTTGTTCTACGGTGTGACTAATTTCCAGAACCCCACCGGTATATCGTACTCCGGGGAAAAGCGAAGAGAAGTTGCGAGAGTCCTGTCAGAATACGACACCCTCTTTATTGAGGACGATGCATACGGGGAACTCAGGTTCAGGGGGGATGACCTGCCCCTTGTCAGCAATTATCTTCCCGGGCAGGGGGTGATCACCGGGTCATTCTCAAAAATTATTGCCCCGGGAATGAGGATGGGCTGGATTACTGCACCTCCCGAGGTGTTTGCACAGGTGGTGACTGCAAAACAGGCCTCAGACCTGCATTCCAACTACCTGACCCAGCGGATTATCTACCAATTTCTGGCCAATAATGATATCGATCAACATATCCGACATATCCGCGAGGTGTACCGATACCAGCGCGATATCATGGTCCGGATAATCGAAGAGACATTTCCACCTGGCATAACAATCACACGCCCTGATGGTGGGATGTTCCTCTGGGTTTCGTTCCCCCCTGGTTTTTCTACGATGGACCTCTTTCATACCGCAATTAAGGAGAATGTTGCGTTTGTGCCTGGTAACCCCTTTTATACCGATGGCAGCGGCTCAAATACCATGCGACTGAATTATTCGAATTCTGACGAGGAACAGATTGTCGAAGGGATCACCCGGTTGTCAAAGGCAATCCGGAGGACACTCAAAGATTAATTATCCTGATTTCTGGTCCAGAAAAAATTCATACATTCCGGGGTGGATAGGGTTGGACGGGGCCGGCTCATCAATGTTTTTTTGTTATTTTTATGAAATTCTTCCTGCCTGAAAGAAAAAATCGCTCGCGATGTCTTTCTGAATCATTCATTCGCCGGTGGAGTCGGGTGGATAAGATCCGAATCAGGGTCTATAGGAAACCCCATTAACCAGGAAATCCTGTTGTTGAATGGGTACCCGAATCATAGAACAAGAGGGTGTAGAAGGAACTCCCTGTGTCCGGAACCTGGTACCCGTGAATTTTCCATGCACTTAACACGGGGGATTACATCCTGTCTCAACTCACGCTTCCTTCCGTCGAAGCTTTATTTTCGCGTAATGATTGCGTTTGCTGCCAGGTAACCGGTTGAAAACGCTGCCTGCAGGTTGTAGCCTCCGGTATCCCCGTCGATATCAATCACTTCCCCGGCGAAATACAACCCCTGAACAAGCCGTGACTCCATCGATTTTGGGTCAATTTCCTGCAGGGACACCCCGCCCCCTGTGACCATCGCCTCATTGAACCCCCCGAGTTTCGCGACAATGACTGGAAATTCCAACAGGTTGGTAACAAGGGTATTCCTCTGCTGCTTTGTGAGATGTGCACAAGTCAGGTCATCAGGGACACCTGATAGTTTCAGCAGTGTTGCGACGAGACGTTCCGGGACTTTGTACTGCAATACAATTGTCTTTACGTTGGAGACAGGATGAGTAGCAATCTTCTCCGTGAGGTCTTTTACAAACTGATCTTTCGAAACGGGACCTGCAAATGATAACCTGATCGTATCACGGGGGTGGATGAACCGTGAATAGTCAAGGATCCCCGGGCCCGATAATCCCTGGTGCGTAAAGAGCAGGTCGCCCCTGTGGCTGCCAACTTTTTTCCCGCTCCTCCAGAGCGAAAAGTGCAGTGATTCAAACGAGATGCCGGCAAGGTCACCAAACTGGTACCCGTCGGCGATGACCGGTGACAGTGCAGGGGCAGGCCCTACAATCGTGTGGCCGAGTGACGAGGCGAAATGGTACCCGTCCCCCGTTGATCCGGTCCCGGGATACGAAACCCCTCCCGTAGCGATAACAAGCGAATTCCCACAATATATCGTGTCCCGGGTAACAACAAAAAACTGCCCCCCTGTATGGCGCACTTCCTGCACTGGCGAATGGTACTGCATGGTCACCCCGTAGGTTGAACATTCCTGTTCAAGGATATGGAGCACATCAGTTGATTTCAGCGTTGCGGGGAACACTTTCCCTGTTGCGGTTGTCACCATGTCAAGTCCGTGCTCCCGGAAAAAAGAGATGAGGGCAGAATTCGGAAAATTCATCAGTGCAGGTTTAATAAATGGGCCATGGTCCCCGTAGTGTGAGAAAAAATCATGGATGGGTCCTTCATGGGTAATATTACACTGCCCTGAACCGGCCAGCAATAATTTTTTCCCAGGTGTTGGATTCTTTTCAATCACCAGCACGTTTTTTCCTGTGCTGGCAGCATTTGCTGCACAGAACAACCCTGCCGGTCCGGCACCGATAATAATTACATCAACCGTTTTGTTCGTTATCATTCTATCCTGTACCGGAGGAGTGCTGCCACGCCGCCGAGTGCATCCAGCCGTTTCCCAGGTTCAAACCCGGTAGAAAAAACAACTACGCTGGCATCCGACCGCTCCACCTGGTCCATGATCATTACAATTTCCGGGTCACGTATCAGGGTATCAACGACCAGTATCTCCTCGATCGCACCGCATTCCCCCGCATTTTTCACCTCGGCTCGTCCATAGGCGACCGGCCCCCCCTTTGAAATGCGTTTTAAAAACTCCCCCATCAGGTTCACCTCGCGAGCCAGCTGGAGGTCTCCGGCAAGTTTTTCGAGGGTGCCAAGACCGATGACCTCCTGCACTGCCCCTGCACCAGTCCGCCTGGTCTCCACTACGACCGTCTTTGCCGCTTTTTCACTCTCCCGTGCCCGGAAAAATTTCATAAAATCTTCTTTAATAAAACCGGGTCCTGCAACAACGAGCGGACCATTTACCTGGCCAAGAGGGTCAAGGACCCGTTCAAAGAAGGAAGTCCTGCTGTTCAGCTCCATACCCTTCCCGCTCCCCATCGTGATCGTGATCACCTGTTCCGGGCCGAAATGTCGTATCCGGAACAGTTCTGCTTCCCCTTCCTCGATGGTGAGGATATGGATCACATCATATACCGATGCCTTCACCGCCCTGTCAATCCGTTCAAGATCGCTCTTTCTCCAGGGTCTGATGACTGAAATCTCGTAGCCTGTTTCGATATTGAGGGTGTGGTATGACCCCGCTTCCATCCCGTGCTCGATCAGCCCGGTGACCCGGAGGCGGTTGGCATAGTGGTGGAACTCGACTTTCTCTACCCTGATCCCAAGCCTGACCGGCCGTTTCTCCGCTTTCTCCGGGCGGATCTTATCTGCGGCCGTGTCTGCCGTCCGGAGCGTGGTCGCAAACACCAGGTCCCCGGGAGCGATCAGGTGGCTTAAGTGCCAGATGTCATCAATATTTTCAGGGAACAGCCTGATTTCGCCAAATGATTTCTGTAATTCGCCAAATTCAGCCTTCATAGCCGGTCAGGTCCCCGCTCTTCAAGTTGCCCTACCCGGTCTCCACGATATCGGATCCCCCGGGTGGGACAAATGCCGCAACACCCTCGGTGTTCAGGACTGCTTTATACGCCTTCCATTCGCCATCCGGCACCGTGTCGCGGAGGACCCGGAGCACTTTCTTTGCGGTATCGTTTGGTTCGAACGTGCCGGGTTTCAGTTCAACGAGGTATTTCGCCCGTGCCTGCACGGTCATTTTCGGCCCGCCGATAATGGCGACTTCCGGTTCCGTCTGAAAACCGATTGCCGTACCGAGGGGGACGCTTTTTTCATAGTGGCGTTCGCCGCGGACGATGAAGGAACCCCGAGTCACATATTCACCTGCTTCCGGTGTCTTACTTACCTGGTCAGGCCGGACCGAATAGACATCGGCACTAAAATGACCACTTTTCCATGCCCCCGAGAACGAGGCGGCAAACTGTGCAACTTCGTCCATGCGGTCTGTTTTTCCCTTGACTATAACGATACTCGCCCCATGCACGTCGGCATGGACGAAGGTATCGCCCCCTTCCATGTACTTCTTTACGAGTTCTTCGTTCTGTCCGGCGTCCCGTCCGCCGAGGACAAGGACCCCGTCGGTGGTATAGAACCAGCGGAACCGGTGGAACCATTTCTTTTTGAGCACCGGGGTCTGGTGCTTCAATATGACCCGTTTTGGTAACGGGCGGTCCATCGCCGCCTTCGCGCCGGCAATTTTCTTTTTATATTTTTTAGACTGCGCAAAATACCGCCCGAGGTTGACCTCGATATTTTCGTGGACATAAATGGTCACCGTCTCGCCAAAATCCAGGTCGACGGATGACTCTGCCGGGTGGACGGCCACAATTTTTTCGCCGGCCCCTGTTTTATTATTTTTAAGGACTGCTTCAATCTCCTGCCATGAATATTTTTTACTGGCTTCATCGAGTGAACTGATCACGTCACTGACCAGGGAATAGTTTTCGTAAATTGCCGCAATAATTTTTTCGAGTCGTAGAACCTTATTTTTGAATTTCTTTACCGATTCCAGCTGTTGTTTCCGGATGACTTCTTCCTTCGTGAGCCGTTTCTTCTCTTTCTTCTCCCCTTTCGAGAGCCTCACTTCCGGGGAATAAAATGTATCAAGGGCCTCGTTGAACGTGGCGGGCCGCTTTAATTCACCGGTCTCGCTGGTAATGAACGGGGTGCAGGCGTTGGTCGAAATTATCGGTTCGCGTGCCGTCTCTGCCCTGTGAATCAGGTCCATCACGGCCTTCTGAATCACATCCGGGTCAACTGACCCCGCGGGTGCATGCTTGTCGACACCTGTTTCCCTGCAGATATATTCTGCATATGACCCGCCGAGCAGGCATCCCACGGCGAGTGCCTTAACGATATCCCGCTCATCTTCTTTTAGGAATGTCGCAAAACCGGGACCGTCGTAACGTGTCGGGTCAACGGGTAACTGGTATGGCACTCCCGGGATTACGTCCCGATCTTTGAACCGGTGGTGCCAGAGCGGCTTGATGATCGTAAAATTTTCCTCGCAGAATACCACGTTCCCCGCGTCGAAAAGTTCCACCAGGATATGAAATGTTGTATCCGCCTTGCCGATGTCGAAGATGATAATACGTGAGAGCCCCTGCTGCCGGATGTCGAGAATTTTCCCACCGGTCAAGTGTTTCCGGAGGAGCATGGGGAATTGTGGTGGAATTTTTGGGGTGTCCGGGAATGAATTCACCAGGTGAAGGCGCTTTCCCGGCTCGATGATAAGCTGGTATTTTTTGTGTTCTTCACCGTTCAGGCGGATCCCAAGGGTCTTCCCGTCAAACTGGTAGACCTTGTTGACCCAGAGCGGGAGGAGGTCTTTGAGCTCCGTGGCTACTGCCCTCACATCGATGCCGCTCATTCCTGCGCTTGTTGCCATGTATACTACCCCTCGGATTTCATCAATATTCAAATCACGGGCCGGTCATTACCTTTGTGGGCCACTACCGGGTGCCGTTTACCAAGGCCCGGTCCACATGGGCAGGGTCCCGGTAGTAATGACCATATAGGTCCCATGCATTCATATCGTATCTATATTTCAATGGTTACCATTGATTATAATTCCCCCGAACTTCCCCCTTTTTTTTCACGACGGTACCGTTCACCTGTCAGGTTATTCTTCCTTCTCGGGCGGGGCCGGCTGAAAGACTGTACCGGGTAGATTACTATTATAACTACTCATGTCCAATAATAATGAGAAATTCGCAGTTAAACGACCTTCGTTTACTGGGATAACCCGGGCTTGAGAATTGTAAAACTGAATGTTGGTACGGGCTGATTTGGCGGTACCGGTTTTGCAGGGCTTTACTCCATAATAACAGAGTCTGAAATGGTGCCGTAATGACCGAGGATAAAGCGATAGAAGAGGTAGAAGTACCAAAGAAAAAACTCACTGCGAAAGAGAAGCAGGAGCAGCATATCAGCCGGATTAAAAAGACGGCTATCGCCAGTTTTATCGGGATTATTACCGGGATCATCTCGTTTTTAATAGTCCCCGCAACAAGCCTGGCCGGCCTGAATAATTACACCATGCTGGCCCTGTTCCTGATGCTTGCCGGCGTGGTAGTACAGCGCCATATTTTCATGTTCATGCACCTCGATACCCCGAAAATGAACAAAAAAGACTGGGTATACCAGGGGTTCATGACGTTCGCCTTCTGGTTCATCTCCTGGAGTATCCTGTTATCTACGGCGCTCAAGGTGAGTTAGGCCGTGCGGATTGCCGTAGTCCACCGTGACCGGTGCCACTCTCAAAAATGTGGTACCGAGTGTATCAGTTACTGCCCCCGCGTGAGGACCGGGGACGAAACCGTCAGCCTCGGCGAGGACGGAAAAGCTATCGTTTCTGAAGAACTCTGTGTTGGTTGCGGTATCTGTATCAAGAAGTGCCCGTTTGATGCGATTGATATCGTAAGCCTGCCGGAAGAGCTTGAGCACCCGACGCACCGGTACGGGGCAAACGGTTTTTCCCTCTACGGGCTTCCCATTCCTGTCGAAGGTAAAGTGACCGGAATCCTCGGGGCAAACGGTATCGGCAAAAGTACGGCGATCAAGGTACTTTCCGGCCAGTTACGTCCGAACCTGGGTGAGACTGAACGTGAGTCCTTCTGGGAAGAAGTCTTAAAAAAATATGCCGGGACCGAATTCTTCGAATACCTGCAGAAGGTCTCGAAAGGCTCACTCAAAGTAGCGGTGAAGCCGCAATATATCGACTATATCCCAAAGGTGTTCAAAGGGACGGTCCGCGACCTCCTCCGGAAAACTGATGAACGAAAGATGCTTGAGGAGTATATCGATTCCCTCTCACTCCGGGCAATCCTGGACCATGATATATCCACGTTGTCCGGCGGGGAACTCCAGCGGGTGGCGGCAGCTGCATGTCTCGCACGAGAGGCTGAATTCTACTTCCTTGATGAAATCACCCCCTTCCTTGATATTCACCAGCGGATGGCCGTGGCAAAACTGATCCGGGACCTGGCAAAGATCCGCCCGATCATGATCGTCGAACATGACCTCGCGATCCTTGACATGCTTGCAGATACCGTTCATATCGCCTACGGGAAACCTGCCGTTTTCGGGATTATCACGCAGCCGAAGGGGGTCAGGATCGGGATCAACCAGTACCTGGCCGGGTTCCTCAATGAAGAGAATGTCCGTTTCCGGGACACGCAGGTTGTTTTCGAGAAGAGGGCCCATACGAAAGAATCAGACCGGGAGACGCTCCTCCAGATACCGGTGATGAGTAAGACGTACGAGGCGTTCTCACTCCGCGTATCAGAAGGTGAGATCAAGGCGGGGGAAGTCCTCGGGGTTGTCGGTGCAAACGGGATCGGAAAAAGTACGCTTGCCAAGTTGCTCGCCGGTGTTGAAACACCAGATACTGGCCAGATGGACTCGAAACTCCGAGTCTCGTATAAGCCGCAGTATATCAAGGCGGATATTTCTGATACGGTTGAGTTTTACCTCCGGAGTATCACGACGAAGTTCGACTCCGGTGTCTACCAGCACGAGATCCTCGAACCGCTGTCCATCGGTCCGATCCTCCAGTCCCCGGTTGATACCCTGTCCGGTGGTGAGCTCCAGCGTGTTGCGATTGCCGCCTGTCTCTCGAGGGATGCCGACCTCTACATCCTTGACGAGCCAAGTGCTCACCTTGATG
Source organism: Methanomicrobiales archaeon (assembly GCA_026394715.1). Classification (GTDB taxonomy): domain Archaea; phylum Halobacteriota; class Methanomicrobia; order Methanomicrobiales; family Methanospirillaceae; genus CAIKOD01. Next base: position 32,043 of record JAPKXR010000217.1, read on the forward strand.
TCGAGCAGCGGGTGAAAATCACCCGGATGTTCAAGCGGCATGTAGACGGGAAACAGGCAGCTATCCTCGTCATCGACCATGATATCTACTTAATTGACATGATCAGCGAACGTATCCTCGTGTTTGAAGGGGAACCGGGGGTATCTGGTGAAGCATTCGGGCCCTTTGATATGCGTTCCGGGATGAACAGGTTCCTTTCCGAACTAGGGGTCACCTTCAGGCGGGACCAGAGCGGTCGGCCGAGGATTAATAAGCCTGAATCCTTCCTGGACCGTGAGCAGCGGGCGAACGGCGAGTATTATTATTACACGGACGATGCAGCGTAGTATAATAACAGATAACCCATACCAAGCAGGAAAATAAAGCCCTGTACGGATTTTATTTATTTGCATATCCGCTCATTACTTTTATGGTACGGGTTAGCGCTCCCAAATGCATAAATGTTCCAGGCACTTCCAGGATGGTGCGCATGTATACCTGGAACCCGGGATA
>JAPKXR010000219.1 GCA_026394715.1 Methanomicrobiales archaeon
TCTTTTATCATGAAACCAAGCCGGTCACCTGGATAATCAATATCTGATGAAGGAAATTCTGCACGAACGGTCACGAATCCACGATTGGTCTCTTTCGTATCGCGGACCGTGACCTGTTGCCCCCCGATACCGGCCATGTCCTCGAGAATGCTTACAATGAAATCTTTTAATCGTTCCCGGTCAGCAACCACGCTGAATGGATAATCTGCCGGGATAAACGAGACAGGGGTGTCCTCAAAAACCGGTACATAGACGAGCCGTTTCACAAGCGCCTGCCGGTACATGGCTTCATCATCGGCAAGTGTGATGAGATCCTCATCGCTGCACGGGGATGAAACAAGCGTTTCAATGCACTGGCCCACGAGGAGATCCAGCTCGAATTCTTCCCTCTCAATTGTCGGCCTAAAACCACGGAATAATGTCATATAATCTGATAGAAGTCTCCCTGCACGTTTTAAGAGGTGTGGATCGATGACCAGGTCAAGCTGGCCGGTCCTGTACACCGCTTCGAGTTTTGCCGTGATCTGGCCGGCTTTCCGGGCGAGGTGGACATCCCGCTGATTTCCCGCACGGTAGTCCTCGTTGAACCGGTGAAAATCATTAAGTATCGAATCAATGGCATCCAGGCAGACCAGGCCGGAAAGGTTACCGGCTTCCCCCGTCTCCTCGAGTTCTTCGAGAATATGGGCTGCACGGTAACATCTCCCTGCCATGATAGTGAAGGTCTCAGCCACACGGTTCATCAGGTCATTTGCATAACGGGCAGTCTGTTTAGCCCACTCGGGATTGATCTCCTGGATCTCCGAAAGGAAATAGGTCTCCTTCTCCATATTCGCAAAGACTGCTACAGCACTCACAGAAGATATCAGGCGTCCGTGTCCCGGGCAGCAGATCCTGATGTCTTCGTTATCCAGGATCCAGTGGACTTTTATCAGCGATTCCAGGAGATCCTGCTGGCTCCAGCCACGAAGACCGGCAATCCCCGGGCTCGCTGCGAACAACAGGTCGCCTATGAAGAGCAGACCACCTACCCGGATACAGATGCTGTCACTGCTGTGGCCTGGGAGAGAATAGACCTCGATCCTGTCATGTGGCCCGGAAACCACGACCTGGCGTTTCAGGACAAGGTGATCATCTATCTCCAGGTCACTTTCCTGGACACGAACACAGGGAGCAACAAGAGGACATATATCAAAAAATTCAGTCTCCTCTTCGAGGTTCGGAGCGAACAGCTGCATTGGTACGTGCAGGGGACTGAGCCTGATCTGGAACAGGTCAGCCTGGGTAGTGGCGGTATCAGCAATCTCAAGATTTGCGGCCCCCGCAGCATGGGCAGCAATAATGGGCCTCTCCGGTCCCCTAAAGAACGGGTGAGACTGTATCACCACAAAATGGTCGACATGAGTATGGGTCAGGTAAACAAACACAGGCCTTGGATTTGCGGTTCGGACCCTCTCTATTACAGTCGCAAGCAGGTCCATCTGTTCCATTAAACCGCCGGGATCGATCAGGATGATCTGGGACGGGGTGGAAATAATATACGAATTTGAGGAGTTTGTATCTACTTTCCTGATATAGGGAAAGATTTCTGCATGTTCATAACCCGGAACCGGCTGCCAGCGCTGGTTTTCGAGCAGGTCACTTCCATGCGTCAAGCGCATCCTCTTCTGACGGGAATATGGTGAAAATTGTGGTGAACCCGGCAAGTTTCAGGATTTTATTCACCTCCTGGGCAAGAGAGCAGAGTCCAAACTTATCTTCCGGGCTCCTGAGTTTTTTTGCCGTTGATAGGAGTACCCGAAGCCCGCCACTGCTAATATAGGTCACATTTGAGAAATTCAGGAGAATTTTGCGTTTCCCATCTCCCATCAGGGTATTTAATTCCTTCTCCAGCTGCGGTGCGGCAGTAGTATCGATCCGGCCAAAGAGTGCAATGATGGCCACACCCTCCTTGTGGCTTGTGGTGGTGTCCATATGTCCCATCTCCTTTCGTGAATATACATTTGATCCAGTTACTTATAAGCACACCATAATGGATCCAGGGAAGGATCGTTCCTTTCTGCGATGGACATAAATCAGGTCAGTTCACCATTCGTAATTGCTGCATATCACCAGGTCTCTGTTAGCAGACAACGACTCCTGAAGGGAACTCACAGCCCCTCGGCGGGAAATGACGAAACATTACAAGGACGTGTACTATTTGTGCATTTACAGACTACCCTTTCATGGTAGTCCTTCACTATGGCGCTCTTGATATTCGATGACATGCTGGTCCTGCTCCAGATGATCTGTGTCATCGTCGTGGCCGCTTACCTCCTTACCCGGTGTCGTATCTTTACCGATGTACTTGAAGGTCATCCGACCGTAAAAGCCCAGGTCCTGCTGACACTGGTATTTGGTGCACTTTCAATATACGGGACCATGTCCGGTATCACGGTCCTCGGTGCCCCGGTCAACGTCCGTGACCTCGGGCCGATGGTTGCAGGTCTCACGTGTGGTCCCTTTGTCGGCCTTGGAGCCGGCCTTATCGGTGCAGCCTATCGCATGATGCTCGAAGGTTTTACCGTCTATGCATGTTCGCTTGCCACGGTACTCGCGGGGCTGTTCGGAGGCCTGATCTGGCTTTTAAATAATAAAAAATTTCCCGGGATCCGCATTTCGGTTGAATTTGCGGTCATGATGGAGGGACTCCATTTGCTCCTCGTACTTGTTATCGCCACCCCGTTTGCCATGGCCCTTGCATTGGTATCCGCCGTGGCGGTCCCGATGATCGTTGCCAATGCGTTAGGGATGTTCATCTTCTCATTTATTATCACAAATCTCCAGGAGGAGCGAAAGACCAGGGGAGAACGCGATAATTATCTTCGTGATATCGAGCGAAAAAATACAGAACTTGCCATTGCCGCTGATATACAGAAGAGTTTCCTGCCATCGGAGATTGAACCACTTATCGGTTTTGACATTGCGGCAATGAGCATCCCTGCAAAAGAGGTCGGAGGAGATTTCTTTGACGTGATCCCATTTGCCGTGGTACCTGCAAAAAACCACAGGGCAGGTATTATGATTGCGGATGTCTCGGGAAAAGGGATCCCCGCTGCCCTGTTCATGGCGCTATCACTGGTTATTATGAGGGTTAATTCACTCTGGCACCCTCATCCGGCAGATGTGCTCCGGGGCGCAAACGATATCATCGCCGAGGATTCAAAGACCGGGATGTTTGTTACACTCTTCTACGCGGTGATCGATTGTGAACTCCGCCAGGTTACCTATGCCAACGCCGGCCATAACCCCCCGATGGTGTACCGTGCCGGGACCGGGGTGATCGAGGAGCTCGGGACAACGGGGGTTGCGCTTGGTATTATGGACCTGGCAACGTACACTGAACAGGTGTGTGTACTTTCCCCTGGAGATATTTTACTTCTATATACTGACGGTATTACCGAGGCAGATAACGAAGCGAATGACATGTTTGGAGAAGAACGACTGCGTGAAGGTTTAATCCGGTACCATGAACTTTCATCCTGCCTGATAATGGATTCAGTCCTGCGTGATGTGCGGGCTTTTGCAGCTGGTTACCCCCAGTCGGATGACATCACGCTGATGGTGCTCAAGGCAGTGGAAGACAAATGAGAAATGTGATAAGGGTCTGAACCATGGTTTTGTTATGAAAGGCCGGATTGACCTGACAATCCCCGCTGATATGTCAGGTCTGAAGGAAATCCTTGACGGGGTCGCGATACTGCTTGAGGAGCAGGGGTTTCCATTCGAATTGATCAGCGATGTACAACTGGCGACGGACGAGGCGGTGACAAATGCAATCCTCCACGGCTATGATGGAAAAGAGGGGGAGGTGCATGTTATCGCCGAGGCCGATGACCAGGAGGTAATGGTCATCGTTGAGGATGGGGCCTCTGCCTTTGACCCGGTTACCTTCGTATCGCGGGACGTCTCGTTAGACGGGGATGACCGGCCAATTGGCGGCCTCGGCCTGATACTGATCAGGAACGTCATGGACGAGGTCAGGTACCGCCACGAAGACGGAAAAAATATCTTTACGATGGTAAAGCGGCGAGGTAGTAACATCCTTTAGGGATAAGAGATGATTGCCGCGGATGATTCCAGGGTATCAGTATTTTTGGTTTTTCGTAATTTTTCCAGGTCCCACGTCACCTGTCGAACCCTGCAGGGACATTTTTTTGGTGGATCCGGAAACCAGCACCCGCTGGTTACATTGGCCCATAACCGTTATTGGTGAAAATATGGCCGTTTAGAGGGCACGATAATATTTTCTACCCTGTACCCCGGGGTATCGGGGATCTCGTCTTTGATGTTGGGAATTGATTACGATACGTAGACAGAGGAGCTTTTCCGGCCATGAAAATATTCATCAAATATATTTATTATACAACCCCTGATAATAGGTGAGGCGTCACGGGTATTCGTCGGTCTCGACCTGATCCATTGAATGTTTACATGATTTTTTTATGAGTTAGTTCAGTATCCATACGAGGTCTTTCCCTGCAATTTTCACCATTGCAGGGCATCGTTGTCTCCCGTGTTCCTGAGTTCGCTGCAGTAACACCTGAATTGATGTGGCATCATATGGGTTTATTTCCATCACTTACATCATCCCTCTTACAACCCATTTTCAACGTTAAAATACCCTTCCCGGACAGATATATATATCATGTAATGTGCCTACAGACTTGTCAGATAACAGCGGAGTGATGCAATATGACAGAAGAACCCAAACCAACCCTGGTCCGGGAACGGCTCGATGTCTGTGAGCTTGACAGGGCGCGAATGTCGCTTTTAAACCCGGCTTTAATTGTGCAGAAAAAGGAAGAGCGGACAACAGATGAGAATGCCAAACCGATCCTTGAACTGATGATGCGGGAGGGCATGGAGACCGTCTGGGACCGGTTCGAGATGCAGCAGCCACCTTGCAAATACTGTGAAGCTGGTACCTCCTGTTCACGGTGTACCATGGGGCCCTGCCGGATCATCCCGCCCCACCGTATTCGTGGGGTTTGCGGTGCTGATGCGGACCTGATAGTTTCCCGTAACCTGCTGGACATGATCGCAACGGGTGCGGCAGCCCACTCGGACCATGGTCGTGATATTGCCGAGACATTGTATCTCCTCGGCATCGGAAAGGCAACGGATTATGCAATCACCGATCCAGAAAAGCTAGAAAGAATCTGCAAGGAATATTCGATCAAAACTGAAGGGAAGAAACCGGAGCAGCTTGCCGCTGAACTGGGCGGCGCCATGCTTGACGAGTATGGCATGAGAAAGAATACCCTCCAGTTCCTCAACCGAGCCCCGAAGGCAACCCGGGAGATCTGGAGCAACCTGGGTATTACCCCGAGGGGGATTGACCGCGAAGTGGTGGACTCAATGCACCGTGTGCAGATGGGTGTGGGTGCGGATTATGTGAATATGCTGCTCCAGGGGTTGCGCACTTCACTCTCTGATGGCTGGGGCGGATCGATGATCGGCACCGAAGTATCAGATATCCTGTTTGGCACTCCCACGATCACCAGTTCTAAAATGAACCTGGCAGTGCTGAAAGAGGACCACGTGAACATCTCGGTGCATGGCCACAACCCGGTGCTCTCTGAAGTGATTGTAAAAGCAGTTGAGGACCCTGAACTGAAAGCACTCTCGCTGAAGTACGGTGCAAAGGGGATCAACCTTGTGGGGATGTGCTGTACAGGGAATGAACTACTCATGAGAAAGGGCATCCCAATGACTGGGAACCATCTCAACCAGGAACTGATCATCGCAACCGGTGCCCTTGAAGCGATGGTCGTGGACTACCAGTGCATCTTCCCCTCACTCCCCCGGACTGCCAGCTGTTACCATACCCAGATCATTTCCACGAGTTCGAAAGCCACGATCCCGGGCTCTTACTTCTTTGACTTCCATGCGGAAGACGCATATCTTACCGAAAAGGCGATTGTGCGGATGGCAGTGGAGAACTACAAGAACCGGAACCATCAGCGGGTCCTGATCCCCGGAGAGCCTATGCCGGTGATGGCAGGATTTTCCAACGAGGCGATCAAGAACGCACTCGGTGGCACGTTCAAACCACTCATCGACCTGATCGCTGCCGGGAAGATCAGGGGAGCTGTCGGAATTGTCGGATGTAACAACCCGCACGTGAAGCATGACTTCGGACATGTGACGCTGGCCAAGGAACTGATCAAGAGAAATATTCTCTGTGTCGAGACAGGTTGTGCAGCAATCGCATCAGGTAAAGCAGGCCTCCTCCGCCCTGAAGCGGCCGCACTGGCAGGGAATGACCTCCGGGCCGTGTGTGAGTCATTAAAGATCCCACCGGTGCTCCACATGGGCTCCTGCGTTGACAACTCCCGTATCCTTGTGCTCGCAGCGGAACTCGGCAACGCGCTCAACGTACCGATCCACAAACTACCCATCGCCGGTGCAGCTCCCGAATGGTACTCGCAGAAGGCAGTCTCAATCGGGGCATACTTCGTTGCATCCGGTGTCTACACGGTGCTCGGGGTTATGCCACATATAACGGGGAGCCCTGCTACTGTTTCGCTGCTTACCGAGGGGCTGAAAGGAGTAGTGAATGCAAGTTTCTCAGTTGAACCTGACCCGGCAAAGGCAGCAGTACTGATATCAGATCACATTGAGAGGAAACGGATAGAGCTTGGGATCTGACCCGATCCCACTTATGCGGTTGTAAGAAATAGAATCCCGCCAGACTTTTTCCTCTTTTTTTCTATCCCGATAACTACAAGCGGGCTAATGAAAACACCAGATTCACCCGGAAGGTCCCATGATATTTTTTAGAACTGGAAAAAAAGACCTCTCCAGACCGGGGCCCCCAAAGCTGCGTTCTGGAACCCCGGCTGCATGAGTAAATTTCAGGGGATGGGCACAGTTTTCGTCAATATTTCCAATAACCTGGGATTTCAGAGCAATTTTGTCTCTTTATCAGGTCTTGGGACTTTGACTACAAGGACACGGAATACATGCCTGCTTTCATTTACCCAGCGGTGAGGAATCCCTGCGGGGCTCTCGACGAGCATGTCTTTTTGTATGGTCTCCCGTTCATCGCCGATCTCAATATCTGCCCTGCCTTCAAGGACATAAAAGAATACGTCGACAGGTGTGACATGTTTCCTCAGCGATTCTCCCGGGTGAAGCGTAATTACAACTGCAACAGCGTTGGGTGAATCATATATTTTTCTGGCATCAACATTGTGCGGGTTCGGTCCCGACACGACCTGGCTTACATCAGTTATCTGCATTTTCCCTATATCCTCCCTGATTATTGAAACAGCCAAATATCAGGAATAATGATTAAAATAGTTTTCCTAATAACCTTTCATTCACTCATTAAACCCGGCTTCGGCAAGTACCTCGGCTGTTGGGCCCATCCGCACAATCCTGCCACCCCTGACCAGTGCAACCCGGTCACACACATCCCTGACAAATTCCATGTCATGCGAGACAAGGATGAATGTCTCATCCATCTCGTCCCGGGCATGAAGAATGGAATGTTTCACATCAATTTTTGTAATCGGGTCCATCGTCCCGGTCGGCTCATCGAGGATCACGATACGGGGCTCCCGGATCAAGACCTGTGCAAGCGCAACCCTGTGACGCTCTCCGTCCGACAGTTCACCGGGATAATGGTTGAGTACCTCCATTGCTTTCGTTTCAGAGAAACCTGCCATGGCAAGGGTAATGAGGGCTTTCCGAATGGCAAGTTCTTTTGGAAATTCGAGGCCAATCGAATCGGTCAGGTTGTCAAGGACAGTACGGTGCGGGAACAGGTCGTATTCCTGGTGCAGGAGGCCGATGTATCCCTTTGCCCTTCCCCGCTGTTCAATTCCCGGGGTTGTCATATCGACCCAGTCATCGCCAATAAGAATATTCATCTCACCGCTTGTGGGTTCTATGATGCCGGCAATAATCTGTGAGAGGGTTGTTTTGCCTGCCCCACTCTTTCCAATAATGCCAAAAATCTCCTTTCTTGAGACCTCAAACGACACCATGTTTACCGCTTTGACGACACCGCGGTCAACCGAGATATAACGCTTCGTCACGTCCCGGGCGGAAAGGATTTTTTCGCCGATTTCCGGGACCTCGGTCTGCCCGGTGTCATCGTAATCTTTTGTGAAGGTCCGGATTACCGATGCAGGCGATCCGATCTCTGCAATCTTACCGTCAACGAGGAGCAGGGCCCTGCCTGCCATGTCCTCGATCACGCGGGGAAAATGTGATGTGACCACCATGCCCATATTATTCGTTTTTGCTGCATTGATAAGCATTTCATGGACGATCTTCGCCGTTTCGGGGTCTAGAGTCCCGGTCGGTTCATCCGCAAACAACATCGCAGGGTCCTTTGCAAGTTGCCGGGCAAGGACAACGCGCTGTTTTTCCCCACCTGACAGGTCACGGGCAATATGCATCATCCGGTGAGAGAGCCGCACCTGATCGATCAGGTCGGCAGCCCTGTTGATTGCCTTATCCTGCGGGTAATTGATATCATCGAGCGCATGGAGCACGTTCTCAATCACCCGGTCATCCCCATACAGGGCAAATGTGCGCTAGAACATGATGGCCGTGCGGTGCATCACGCGGGATTTCAGTCCGTTACTCCTTTCATCCCACAGATCAACATCCATTGCTGCCAGTTCACCGCTGCACAAGGGGCAGCAGTTACCCGCAACACTCTGCACATCGGTGAATTCACATGTGTTACAGGCCGCAATATGGTAGACAACGGAACCCCGTGTCGGTGGTTGTTCAACTCCCCGAAGGAGATGCATCAGTACGCTCTTTCCTGCACCACTCCTCCCGATGATCCCGATGATCTCTCCTTCTGGGATATCAAATGTTACATTATCAAGAACCAGCTTACCATCGAAGTCCATGCAAAGGTCTTTTACCGTAATCATTGGCAATGTCAATTGTCTCACCCAGGCTGATGTTCAATTATTGGTTTTTCTTTTCTTCCGGTAGCCCGGGACTTTTAACTTTATATCCGCTACAGGTTTGATTGTCCCGACGGGAGTCAGGACCCGATCCTATTGAGTGTCCCTCTTTCAATGGACCGATCCCGTCAAAATATGGCACATCCACCACCGACAGAAATTATTTAATAGTAACTCATATGCGCATAAATACTTAAAATTAGTGGAACGTGCCGGCACCTCGCCCAGGTTACACGGGACCCCGGCATTCCAGATATTATTTCTTTGAGCCTGCAGCCCCTACAATCACTTCAATTGACTGGGCGAACTCGGGAATCATCTCGACCGGGATTCCGATGACCATCTCGTCATCGGCAATGCCTGAGAATTTCCTTGATCCATCACACCCAAGTGAAAAATTGGGTTTCCCTGACAAATAGGGTAATGCAGCTGCATCTGAACAGACTGACTGAATACCTGCGCAGGAACCAAGAACCCGCCCACCAAGCCTGAACAATGAACTTTGGGCAAGTTTCAGCATGGCCCAGGGGCTTGCCATGATAATTACCACATGAGGTGTGAATGGTGTTTTCTCAAGCGGGGCGTACATCGTGGCGTACGTTTCTCCCGACTGCAAGTGAGGAATCTGGTCAATAGTCCTTTTACATGCAGCGGCGCTGTTGAACTTTCCGAGTTTGAAATAGAACTCCCCGGTTTTCAGTGTCGGGGTGATTCCCCGAAGACCCAGAGCCCATGCACCGCCGTTACATTCATGTTTTGATACCGGCGAATAGAAAATACGTCCTTCCTTTCTGGCAAGGTTCACCATCATGCAATGCCGTATCGTCTTGTCGAGCTCTTCAATCCCGGATGGGATATCCTCCTTGGTCGCGGCAAATTTGACAGCTACCGGAGAACCTGTTAGTTTCAGGGCTTTTTTCAGGATTTCAGATACCTCAACATAATTAATTGGAATTTTCAATTGATTGTCAGTCATTATTACCAGGCTCCTTGACCCTTTTCTACGGATCCTAACAACTCATATGCGCATAATTATTAAAAAGAGTAGCATCGTACTCACACGGATTGATCGGTATCGATTGTGTACTGTCCCGGCTTTCTGGTATCACCAGTACAGTTACATGGGCACATCCCGCGGGCAGCTTTCTGGCATCCTGCTATTTCAATTCCTTTTCCATTGACGAGTGCATCGGCAATTTTCTGTCGCACCTTCTGGAGGTCACGCCAGGCCGTCTTCCGTGAGACTCCGAGTTTTTGTGCAGCTTCTTCCTGCTCCAGCCCATCGAGATCAATAAGCCGGACCAGTTCAATTTCCTCGGGACTGAGTGAAATCACCGCCTGGTTTTCGTCCAGAGAGCACCGAGGCTGGAAACACCGTGATTCAGGACTGCCCGATATCATCCGGCGAACCCGGGGTCTCCCGCGGCGGTGACATCCCTCCTCCGGAATTATATGATTATCAGTCATGATTTTTTCCTGTTCTGTCCTATGAATATTTGTGATCGCGGGTATATTTTGCCAGTTGGTGACATGAGGCTTTCTGACTGCCGGACATCAGGTTAAAATAATCTCACTTTCCTTCGCGGATTCCTGTTTCAGCTCTTAATTATCCACAAAGCAGATAAGAGCCAGGCACCCTTACCCCGGGTCTGTCATAACCTTTTTTCTCCCACAAATTCAAGGATAAGACCCGACAGAATGAAAGAGAAAGGAAGAGCTGTATCATTCACGGTCCTTTCGGGCATATATTATTGCCATCCGGTTTCTGCACTTTTATATCCGATCTGATCTATCACGAGTTAGCTACCCGGTGAAGGGAGTGACCAAACGCAGTGAATCTTTAAATTACCCCACGATGATCCACCTATTCACCTTCTTTTTTGCTTAAACGGTCATATGAGGAGATTAAATATTTTGAGCGTTCCGATAAGGTCCTCGTCTGTTCAGAGACACGGACCGGGTCTATTATTGCGTCAATCAGGATGTCAAAACTGATCTCGTTCATCCAGTCGGCCTTCTCGAACATACTATTGAAACAGATCCCAATCAATGCGGAATCCTTGTGGCGGGCAAGCATACGTTTTGCATCTCCAACGGTCACCGGAACGTTTGGCATGGCGAGCCCACCCATAATGACCTGTGCCCCGGGCATGAGCACCATATGGTCCGGTGAGATCTGCATCCCGACGCCTTCCACGAATATAATTTTTTTCGCTTTTTCTTCCTTAAAGAAAGGAACAAAAACCTGTTCAAGCCCAAGTCCACGGACGGCAAACGCTAAGAGTTCTATAAACGGGGTACAGGTACCGGGTACACCATAATACACCACCTGGTCTCCTTTTCCAAATTTATTCGTTTCAAGGTATTGCCTGAAAGGGCGGAGTATACCAGGTACTCCTTTATGAGGACTTTGATCACTCATCTTCGTCACACAAAAGAGAATCGCACTTGTTGTTACTTAATAATGATGGTTGTAAAATGAACCTGATATAACATCTTAACTAGTGCCATAACAACATCGGTTTCCTTAACAGGCCATTATTACGATAGGAAGTTTTTTAATAACTTCGAGGCGCAATGGCAGAGCTTACCGGACGTTTAACCGGAAAAAAAGCAATTAATCAAGAGTTTTTTCCTTTACAGGCTAATTGAAAGTACGGATGTGGAGCCCACACAAAATGTCAACCAACCGTTATTCGTGGCATATCACTCGCGCTGTCTCTACAATGGTGCAGGTCACGGATATCGGAGTAGCAGGTAATGATAACCAGGTCTCACCCGGGTTTCAACGCAAGTCCCGAGTAATCCCGGTATGGTCTCGGATGGACGCGGGGTAGTCCCCAGGATAGTCGATATACACGTCTGATATGAAAATCATGTCACATTACAGGGAGACGGGCCTTAATGTTACCGGCATTCGCGAAGGATCAGATCAGATTTGCCGGTATCAAAAAAGATATTCTTTCCGGCAATCTGAATGAAAAATGAAAGACCAGAATGGCCTGAAAAATACGGGTCGGTAAGGAAACTGTCGCATGAACCATAATCGTTCTCCAAATGGATAATTTCAAGTTTAAATATGCCAAAAGGAACCCTAGGTCTAGATTTTTGCAGATATTTTTATTAATATTCACCTTATTCTGGAATGAAAACCATTCGTACGACAGGCTCTAATAGTGTAACATTCGTCTGCCAGAACGGTAAGAGATGCCTGCATTGTCATGTATCCGGACTAATAAGCCATCGATTAGACGTTAGGTTTTTGCGTTAATCGCCCCACAGGAAAGATCAACACTGCCTATCAGGCTCAATTGTTCCTGTCGAACAGATGATATACCAGGGGTGACAGAGAGTGGTACCTGAAGGTGTGAAAAGAAATGGCTATTGATCCGATCTGCAAGATGGTAGTGGATGAAAAAACCGCGAAACTCGTCAGCGAGTACAAGGGTAAGAACTATTTTTTCTGTGCCCCGGGCTGCAAGAAGAAGTTTGACACAGACCCTGAAAAATATGCCTGAAGTGGAAATGGTCAACCCCGGTTGACCGGAAATAATTTTTCCTTTTATCGGCGAGTCCGTATACTTAATTATGCAGTCATTCTGCGGAACGAGGTGATCATCATACTTGAATTGCTAACCCAGGCGACGTGGTCGCCATACGTGGCAGGGGCCGGTATTGGTGTCCTTGTCTGTCTTGCATTCCTTCTCTCGAACAGGCCGATAGGCTGTTCATCGGGTTTTGTCAAGGCCGATGGACTGATCGAAAAAACTATCCGTCCATCACATGTCGAAAAAGAGGAGTATTACCGCGAGATTGTCCCTGAAGTGGACTGGGCGTTCATGATAATCCCGGGTATTGTTATCGGGGCATTCATCTCGTCAATGCTTTCCGGGCAGTTCCACTTCATTCTCGTCCCCACAACATGGAGTGCGACGTTTGGCAACACCCCGGTACTCCGGGTTATCATTGCAATTCTTGGAGGGGCCTTCCTGGGCTTCGGTGCCCGCTGGGCCGGTGGGTGCACGAGCGGTCACGGTATAAGCGGGTCTATCCAGCTCTCGCTTGCCAGCATGATCACAGCAGCATGTTTCTTTGCCGGTGGAATCGCGACGGCTATGTTCCTTTTTTACGTGATCGGGAGTGCTTAACATGGGTGCATTATTTTCCGGACTTCATAAGGACAAAGGTCTTCAGATCATTCTGGGTCTCCTTTTTGGAGTCGTTTTCGGGTTCCTGCTACAGAAAGGTGGGGTGACCAGTTACAACGTGATTATTGCTCAACTACTTCTCACCGATTTCACCGTGATGAAAGTGATGCTCTCCGCCGTCATTGTGGGGATGATTGGCCTTGCACTTCTGAAACATTTTGGTTATGTCCAGCCTCACCCGGCATCCGGGACCATCGGCTCTAACGTAATCGGAGGGCTTATCTTTGGATTTGGGTTCGCCCTGCTCGGTTACTGCCCGGGAACGGTGGCAGGTGCGGTCGGGGCGGGAGCCCTTGATGCCCTTATCGGTGGTGTGGTGGGAATCCTGGTTGGTACTGCCATCTTTGCAGAGCTATATCCGGTAATAAAGAACCGTCTCCTTATCAAAGGCCCACTCCCTGCGATTACGGTGCAGGAATTACTCAGGCTCAATATTTGGCTCACCATCATCATCATGGAAGCCGCGATGATCGGATTCCTGTTGTTGCTTGAATACGTCGGATATTAAAGATCAGGAAGAGCAGGTGGATAAATAACCTCCTGTAACCGCTTTTTGAAGATCTCATATTAAAACACAGGTTTCACATTAGCGAGTGAACGGACCAGTTTCTTGAGTTTCTTCAGGGGCCCGGTTGTATTTACAAGGAAAAGTTCGTTTAAAACTGGTCCGCCCCAAAAAAATCCTTTCCGAACTATCACAATTGGGATAAAAGACAAGGTGAACAAAATGAGCGATACTATGCGAGTTATCAAACGGTATGAACTTTATGGTTCAATCCGGAAAGTCTCAAAAGGAACTCAACATCTCCAGAAACACGGTGAAAACGCATGTTGATCTCTTTAAAACGGTCAGAAAATGAATTGGGAGATATTTAGAACCCTGAATATTTTTTGGTGACAAAAAATTCTTTCGTCCGCCGTGCATTGAACTGATACTATCAGACCATTTTTAATAGAAATGGGCTCAAAAGACTGCTGTAGCGCCGGAGGGATGGGCTAAGTAGCACCCATGAACCGTTCCCGCGTTACCAAAAAAAGACCCGGACCAGACGATAACATATCCATCGGATAGGTGGAGTAACGTTTGTTTTCGGGGAAAAAGGAGGAGAATTTATGAATATACTAGAACTACCGGGCCGCCGTATCCTGCTCATAGCCGTGATCGTGATGGGGCTTTTCCTTTCACCCGTTGCTGTGGCAGATGTGCCGGTGGCATTGTTGTATGGTATGGAAGTACTCCCGGGAGCCGCACCAGCACAACCAGCATGGGACACGGTTTTGGAACCGTATGCATTGGGATCAGTCTCTGCGTATGGGGGTGCAAGTAGCCAGACTCCATCATCGGATCTCACGTTTTCAGAGACGGTGTCAGCCAGTGGCAAGATAACAAGCTTTTCCTACTCATTCCATTATGGGGGATAAGCCGAAATCCAAAAATCCATACGGGTACAACAGACTGTAGAAAAAGACCCCGGATGGGGTCTCCTTACTCAACATCATCCCTGTTTTTCATGTACTCCCTTGGTTATTACAAAAAATAACGGGATATCCATTCTCCGCAGCCACAAAGATCATGTCATGAAAGATCCATCAAAAGAAGCCAACCAGACGCCAGTAAAACATGAATTCAGGCGTTAAGATAACCCTTTTTCGCAAGCACAAATGACTTATTACCTGGCAATGGGTTCAAAGTGCATCATTCATCAAATCATTCTCACAGAAACCGGGTACCCGGGAATTATAACCGCCATCGTTGTTGGGATGGACCTTCAATCAGGTCTTGTCAATGATCAGCGGGCAAAACACTGGCATCATATCGCATCCCACGTTAATGAAGCGAAAGCCCTAACCTTGAACGTCCGGAAATTGTTCATACGACAAATACTTTTTTTATCAGGCCGTCTTTCATGATCGAGATCTTTCCACCACTTTGCGAGACAACAAATCCGATCGCACTTGTCATCTGGCTGATCCCTGCCACTGATGAGTGCCGTGTACCATAACCTTCCGGAATTTTCAATTTCAGGTTATCGATGATGAAATGTCGCCCGGATGCCACGATAAATCCATCTTCCCTGATTACGAACGCCCCGTCCATCGTGGCCAGCCCCTTGATTATCTCAGTATTATTTGGATTCGTGATAAGCCGCTTCTCTGCATCCTGGCCTGCAAATGAGTTGATGGTGCATTCCCTTGAATGGGCCATGACAGAATCCGTATCTCCGATTACAAATGAGGTGCCAATCCGGCGCCCTTCATGTCCATCCCGGGAGATCTCCACGCAGAGGTGGAACACCGAGTCAAACACATCTTCGTTCACCCGGGTACCCTTCAGTACTGAATACTTCCAGGGGTCAGAACGGATCTGCCCCGATTCCCGTGGCTCCTGCCCGGTTATATCCTCGCCAAGACAGAGCATTCCCGATAGTTTTCGTTCCGCATCAATGAGCGGGAGAATTTTCCATGCAACCCAGAACTTCTCCCCCGATTTTTTCGTATTCTCAAATGCATGAACGGTATAGCCGTCCATGCAAAAGACCGGGTCGTTGATCATTGCGATCATTTCTCCCGCATACCGGGAATGTTCGGGGACGATGGTGCCGACCAGGTTTTTCCCGGTTATCTCCCCGACCCGGTACCCAAATACTTCCGTGGCACGGGAGTTGGCGTGGGTAATTATCCCTTCGTCATCTGTTGTAATGACAATCCCCGCGACCCTGGCAATGGCATCATCAAATGACCCGGAAAGAACCCACTCTGATGGAAAGATCGGCCCTGCGTCATTGCAGTCCCTGCCCGGGTCATCTTTTCGTTCAACAATCATGAGGTGGCCTTTCATCGGGTCGAAACCATCGAGTCTTCTAACCCTGATCGTGCAAAGGACACCTTTACCTTCTTTCGTAGCGAGGTGGTGAACTGCACAATGCCACCCTGCCTCTTTCTTACCTTTGAATATTGTGCGTGAAAACTTCGCATATTCCTCCGGTGAACAAAAGAGGTCAGGTAACTCCATCGCCCTTGCAGCCCCCCCGGAATATCCAAGGAGTTGTGCGAGGTGCGGGTTTATTTTCAGAATTTCACGCCCGGAAAAAAGAGCGATCCCTATCTGGCTCCCATCGAGTACATCGAATATCTCCATGTTTTCCAGTTCATGTTCCCGGTTCAGGAAATGTTCCCGGATGTACCGGGTGATATATCCGGATGCAGCAGAATAAAGGTCATTCCTATTCCGGAAACCTGAAAGGTTATACTCAGTCGAGCTTTCATTGGTTTCCATCACGAGTGTTACATCCCGGAGATATCCCTGCCGGTTTTTTTGGGCGTCCACAGGAATAAGGTCCACGTAGAGCAGTGATGCACCAGTTGTTTTCGCCGTGTCCCGAACGTTGCAGGTCACCGGTTCCCTTCCACAGACTAAAATGAGGTGGTAGATACGGTCTGTCATTTTATTGACCGCATTCACGGAAGAAAAAGCCCTGTCAACCTGTATCCCGGGTAACCTGACCAGCGATGATAACAACACCTTGTGGAACGCCTGGGAATTTTCGATGAAGAGGACCATTGACAAGTACGATTCACAACCTTTGCTCAACAAACGCAAATATCTGATAGATTGTCAGACAGATAAAAATGTATTAGATTTACCGGGACAGGATGGCAGACCGGCGTCATACGGGTGTCAGATACATTTTCTGAAGGTAATTGCAGTTCAACCCTGCAAGGTCAAATGAGTGATAATAACCGGAAACCGGGGGTTAGTACCCTGGAAAACCCTGGTTTTTATTACCGGGAAAAGGCCATATTCCTCACGCCTTGAATAGACCAGTCGCCGTACGTAATCAGAATAACCACGGTTATTCACTCCAGGCCGGATATGCCGCACGTGGCTCACCACAAGTTCTGCATGAATATTTTTCATGCATCTCTCAAATCAGGATCGACAGGTACCAGACAATAGGATATCGTAGTGGTTCTATCCTGGGCTGATCAAACCGGTGCCTTTTATGCTTGAGATGCGCACTATCTTCAAACAGTAACTATGATTGCAAATCCTGGTCTGATCATTATCTTCGGACTCCCCCTGTACTTTTACTTGGGGATTCTCACCTTTATGGCTCTTATTTCGACCGCAGTACTTGGCATGCTGTTCATGAAAGGAAAGTATGGCGTTAAGTTTTCCCATCATATGAACCTTGCAAAGATTACTATCGTCATTGCAGTGACCCACGGGGTCCTTGTTGCATGGGGATACTTATTCTGATAAGGGAGAATTTTTTTTAACCCCCCATGCATAAACGTTTCAGCAAACGTGATGGATCGGGTGAGAACAGACCATTGACTCCGGTCTGCCAGGTCCCACGCCTTTTTCAGTACCCGGTAGCGTAATAATATCCGTCATCCTTCCGGATACAGACCGGGACAGCAAAGAGGTTGCAGATATTAGTATCTGTCAGAATCTCGTTTTTTGGGCCGTCCATGCAAAAGCGACCGTCTTTCATCAGGACAACCCGGGTAATTTCAGGGATAATATCGTGGAGATTATGTGTTATGAGAAGTATCCCCGTCCCGGCCCGTGATATTTTCCGGCACGTGGTCCGGAATGTATGGAGAGCGTGCAAATCCAGGCTATTGGTAGGCTCGTCGAGGATCAAGGTTTTCGGGCGGTGCACCAGTGCCCTGCCAATGAGTACACGGCGTGCTTCCCCCGATGACATTTCCGTCATTTTTCTCTCGATCAAGTGCGTGACCTCCAGGAATTTTAGAATTTCAATTGTTTTCCTCTCCATCTCACCGGTGATGTGGTGCCGGAATAACCCGATGCTGCTGAAAAATCCTGATAGCACCACTTCCCGGGCCGTCATCTCCCTGGAAAATGCATATGCCAGGTCATTGGACACGATCCCGAACATTGACCGGAGGTCAAAGACATCCCACGTTTCCCTGCCCCCGATACGGAATATTACTTCGGTATCTTGTAACAGGGGATAATACTCCCGGGTAATAGTCTTTATAAAAGATGATTTCCCTGAACCGTTTGGACCAAGAATAGCAATGTTTTCTCCCTCTTCCAGTTTCAGGGACAAGGAATCAAGAATTTTCTTCTGACCGTTCATCACGGTAATATTTTTAAATTCCAGGAGCGGGATATTGTTCCGGGTCATTATCACCTCAGGTGGCTCCAACGGTAACTCAAACCGGGAGATTTCGTTCGCAAGTACACATAGAACTCCAAAAGTAAAAATTCCCTGGTAAAAAAAAAGGTACGATTTTTTTTTGTCTTATCTTCTTCTTTTATTTTTCTGATTGGCGGAAATTTTTTCCTTCGCCGTCAATGGTGCCACCTTGCTACCCGTAACCGGGGTCTCTACAGCCGCTGCTTTTCCATCGACAACTTCAGGTTTTTTACCTTTGCCTTTCTGACTACCCGAATCTTTCATAAAAGATCATACGGTTCAGGAATATATATATATTATCTGGAAATATCATTTTTATCGCCTTTTTAAGGAGCTAATTTAACAATACGCGGCGATGCTCTAAAATTAACCAACCCGGCTTAGCTGTTCCTGTTGGATTGACAGCCTGTTTCTCCAGTTGACTGTCTTCCCGTATGTCCGGACCAATAAAAAGAATAATAACATAAAATTACGTGAGACCACACAAGAAAAATTTTAGTGTTTACCTCGTTTCGTCTTTGCAGCATTTTTATCTTTCATTGAGTTAATTTTTTGTTTATCTATCGGATTTGCATCTTTCACCGGGGCTGTTATTACGGGATTATCTGTTGCCTTGTGCCCCTTGGTCTTTTGTTCGGCCTGCTTTTTCATAGCGGTACTTTGATGGCAGGCGGTATATAGATACCCGAATTGATCATCGGGATCATTACCGGGTTTTCCCGGTAAAAACGATACAATACTTGATATCCTGCCCCCTGGTAAGCTGAATACTCCCGTTGAGTTATTCTCTCGAGAGAAAACTGACCCGTTTCATGCGCAGGCTTCCGGTATTATTCAGCTCAATTCCGTCCGGAATACCCAACCCCGTTATCTGCGGTGGACAAAAGTATAATCTGGACCTGACGGGTGGAACTCTATGGTTCTTGTACCTGTCCGTTAATCGGAAAATACATACTTTAATGCGTTAAATATCCGTTAATCCACAATTTAAACCCCGATGGATCGCTGTGTTTCCATCGGGCAGGAAGAAATTAACCCAAAAAATCAAATTAGTGGTACTTTTATCATTTGAATTTGTATCAAAAATTGGATTACAAGTTTTTTAATGTAAACATGGAATTCCACCTTTGGCAAGGTGATGTGAACGGCACAACGTCTCGTGGACCAAGTACCTGCGGATACGGTTAGGGTTGCCCCGCAACGCATTAATGCGGCCCTGGTCTTTCATATTCTTTAAATGGGAGTTATAGTAAGGCCGATCTGGCCTGGATGTCGTTGTTCACTCGGCGATGGATATCCTGTAACCTGACTTCGACTGAACATAATTGAAAAGATGTTTCCGCACCTGGAAATGGGGCAATGACCAAATACGTAACCGTTGAATCAGAAAGCCCGGCATGGCCCGGTCACATCAGGTCCTGCCAGGACACCCAGGTTACGGCTGTTTTGTTTACATAATGCAGTATTTACGGGACCGTCTCTTTTTCCAAGGGCATGACCGGTGTAGGACGCAAGGAGTAACAGCCGATGAAGGACAATTACCAGAAATACTATCGCAAAAGTAAGATAACCCTGAAGAGACCATTGCACAAATCTAATTTCTAGTACTTAATAATAGTAAAACGTTTTTAACTATATTTCCCATCCAGGACCCCTAATTTCAAGTAGCAATAATTTTGACCATGCCAAATATACACCATGACTGCTTCCTTCCGGTGGTTACCTGGTGGATGGAAAAGGGTTCGTCCAGGCACGATCACACCACTATTTATCACACTCCGGCGAAACAATGGTTATGGATGTTGAGGAGTTTGTCCGGCGCCAGATGGAGACTGGTAGTTGCGACGACGATATCAGTCAAAAACTTGCCCGTCACATTCAGAGGATCAAAGATGCCTCACCTGCTTATAGTGAGTCATTCGCACGTGCAGTTATCCAGGAAGTAAGAAATACCCGGGGTCTTACGGGGGATTTTTTTGTCTTTGAGCACTCCGGTGTTAAGATGGGTGATTTTGGTGTCGGATCGAGGGGTACCGGTGATTTCTTTGCGCACCGGGAGATCGCCAGGATCATCGGGCATACAACTGCATCTGTCGGTGTTGATGAAATGGATGATGCAGGAGCCGTGCTTCTGGGACCACGGGGAAAAACGATAACCCGCCACCAGAAGGCAGGGGGGTCACCGGAGCCTGGGGATGAGGGGCCGTATGTTATCTGTACTGTCGACGGGATGCACTCACGCCTGTCAGATTTTCCATTCCTTGCAGGCTTTCACGTGACCCGTGCCACGCTTCGGGATGTGTATGTAATGGGTGCACATCCCGTCCTGCTGTTCTCTGATATTCATGTGGCAGATGATGGCGATGTCGCAAAAATCTTTGACTACACAGCAGGTATCACGGCGGTAGGCGAAGTAACAGGTGTGCCACTGGTGACCGGGTCAACGCTCCGTATAGGTGGGGACATGGTACTCGGAAGCCGCATGACCGGGTGTGTCGGAGCAGTGGGTATCGCCCGCCACCTCACCGCGAGGAAAAATACAAGGCCTGGGGATGTCATCCTGATGACTGAAGGGGCCGGGGGCGGCACGATTGCAACTGCAGCGCTCTATTCCGGGTTCCCTGATGTAGTCGAAGCGACAATTAACCTCAATTTCCTCCTCGCATCAGAAGCCCTGCTTAACAGTGATGCTCTCCAAAAAATTCATTCAATGACCGACGTAACAAATGGCGGTCTCCGCGGGGATGTGTACGAAATGGCGGAGACAGCAGGGTGCCGGATCGTGATCGAAGAGAACAAGGTCGGGCCCCTGGTGCAGTCCGATGTCGCCAAGATGCTGTTGGACCTTTCGATAGACTATCTTGGCGTCTCTCTGGATGCATTGCTGGTCACAGCACCCCGGTCTGCAGTGCCGGCAATTACCGATGTAATCCACGGCACAGGTGTTACCATAAGGGAGATCGGAAGGGTCGAAGCGGGTAAGTCGGAAGCGGTCCTGGTTGTTGACGGCAGGGAGCAGGACTTCACCCCAAGGTTCAGGGAGGCAGCCTACACACCCCTGAAAAAAGTTGTTGAATCACAACGCTGCGACTTTGAAGAGTTGAAGGAAAAAGTCCGGCGCGCAGCGGACGCAGCGATTGAGAAGAAGGAACGCATTATTGAACGGATAAGGCCAAAGTCCTCTTGAGCTATCACTTTTTTATAATAATTCTATCTCATTGTCATATGGTTTTCTGCCACTCGCGCATATATTGTAGGCAAGGTAGGGGATATTCCGTTCAACGAAGGGTTCAATTTTCTTCGCAAGAACATATATCGGGCGTGCAAGGTTATAGTGCGCAAACGAGCACCGCTTTACCCGCACATCGATAAAACCTGCACCATAAAAGAGCTGTTCCATCTCCTCGACAGAGTAATACCGTTCTCCGAATGCCCCAAAACAGGCCTTTTTAAGGTTCATTGCCTCGCTGATATGGTACAGTGCCGGAAGCCCGCGTGTAAACAGGTTCCTTCCAAGTGTGCAGACGGCAATTGGACTCCCGGGCCTGAGTACCCGAAAAGTCTCGGCAAGGGCTTTTTCCGGTTGATTCAGGTAGGAAAATGAAAGCAGGCTTGAAACAGCATCAAATGAACCGTCGCAAAAGGGGAGTACTTCGGCTGTCCCAATGGTAAAATCGCTTGAGGCACATTTATCAGAGGCTTTCCCGATCATCCCGCGGCTGATATCAATACCAACAGCCACTCCACCCTCGTTCACGTAATGCCTGACAAAAAGCCCTGTTCCACACCCAAGGTCAAGGAGCCTGCCATCCTTTGGGAACCGTTCCATTACATGCCGGCTGATGTCGTTATAATAGAATTTACCAAAATTTGCATCGTAACGGTAGTCATAGCTATCAGCTACTTCATCATAATGACTGCTGACCTTGTTTACTGCCGCGTTCACCTGAAAACCTCGTTCATTATTCTTGCTGCAAAAGCATTGAGCTGAATGTATTCATTGTTGCAGTGACCTATCAAGTAGTCGGTATCGGCGAGTGCGCAGGCGATCCTGGGATCATTATACTCCCGTTTCAGCACGTTCCTGAGTTCGGCAAGTACCTCACCTGCCGTAAGGCCGTATTCAATGATGAGTGATTCGATACGCCGGTTCGCCGAAGCCCCGTCACCAGATGCAATGGCCAGGTATATGGCTGATGCCACCATGGAAGTCTCGGTCTCCCTGAATTTTACGAGGTCGAATGGTTCTCCGGATTCGGCGGCAACCTGGAGGAGCATGACCGATTTCCTGAGGTCACCACCAGAGGCCTGCACTATTAAGTCTATCTCGTCATCGGTGCAACATCCATCCGGCCTTTCTTTTGCAAGTATCCCCCTTAAGTGGGCTTGCGCAAGGTCAGGAGCGACAGGCCCGAAAAAGAAGGGGATACAGCGGGATGCAATCGCAGGGATGATTGCAGCCGGCTGGGTGGTGCAAAAGACAAAACGGCAGGTCTGGCTATACCGTTCCATCGTCCGCCGGAGTGATGACTGGGCATCACGGGTGAGTGCTGAGGCATCATCAATGACTACCATTTTAAACGGTGCATCGAGGGGACGAAGCGAGGCATACCAACGAATAATATGTTTGAAATTGTTGATCAGGCTTTCATCTTTCCGGTAAATATGTGCATATCGATCATCGTCTTCAAGATACTTTTTTCCAAGAAGGAACAGGTCGGATGCGTGCATCATGGTGCAGTTCCCAACCCAGTTCTCGCCGTAGAGTTTTCGTGCCACGCACTCCACAGCAGCACTTTTACCCGTGCCATGCGGTCCGCTGATCAGGAGGTGGGGGAGTAACCCCCTGGAAGCGAATGACCGGAGGTGTTGTACCACGCGTTCATGCCCGATAATTTCTTCAAATACAACAGGGCGGTATTTTTCAATCCAGAGCATGGGCGAGTCTCCTATCCATCTCTTTCATTGCCTCTGTGAGGAAATAATTGTTGTCCGGGGTCCTGGATAGTAAAACAATATCCTGTTCCTGAAGTGTCATAAGGAACCCTGTTATCATGGGGAGTGCCCGGGTCACCTCGTCTACAATGGTAAGACTGGCCATCCGGGCGGTGCGCGACAACGGGTTTAGATCAATGGCAATTACTGCCTTCCCCATCTTTAAGAGTGCCTCGCAACGGTCCCCGTCTTCAAGGGGAACGAGGATGACATCTGCTTTCCCGGTCCCTTCAGGGTAACTTAACGCCCGGTCGTGGGAGAGTGGTACAATCCTTTCAGCCTTGCCGGAGAGCACGGTTACCCCGTTTGATTCAAGAAGCTGCGAGATTTTCCGGATTCGTTCCTCCGTCCGGTGAAAGAGGTTTATTTCGACAATTGCACCGGAAGCCTGTTGCAACAGGGCGATCTCGCGTGCGGCCAACGCCGCGGTGTTTCCGTTGACAGATATGACCGGGTGTCGTGCTGAAC
This sequence comes from Methanomicrobiales archaeon, assembly GCA_026394715.1. GTDB lineage: Archaea > Halobacteriota > Methanomicrobia > Methanomicrobiales > Methanospirillaceae > CAIKOD01. The sequence continues at coordinate 23,824 of JAPKXR010000219.1, forward strand.
GGATCATTGCAGCAGCTGTTCTTTCCGCAAGTAATGCACTATCAGTAGTTCTTTCCCCGATCAGGTAGTCAAATGCCTCCCCTCTTCCGTGGGCAACCAGGCCTTCTAGTGAAACAATACCGTCCCGTACAGAGCCTGCGAGCCGTTCACGCACAATGAGGGACTGGTACCGGGGATGGTCTGCTGGAATGGTCATCACGTTCAGGGACCTTTACTAATCACTAGTATTGGCCCGGCAGGGTAAAAATTGCCTGCCCCGGGGTACGGGGTCAGGGAATGGAATTATTACCATGAGTCTACCGGAAGGAGGCGTGGCCCGGCGGTTGCGACCTGGAGAGAAAACACTGGAGAAATGCCAGATAATACGTGGAATGCATTACTACCGATGGCAAAAATGCCGTTCCCGAGCATGGTCATGCTTGCCGGCACGCCGGCGGTATCGCAGAGGTCCAGTGCATGACGGACATCAGGCGTAATAAGCCCGCTTTTTTCAGCAAATGCACGTGAAAGGGTAAGCAACTCTTCAATTGATCCCGGGCAGGTACAAGGGAATGCCCGTGTAACCTGTTCCATGACCGCAGCAGACCCTAACACACCCGGAGATGGGAGCGGCCCGAACGTTACTGCGTGAACCGGTGGAAAAGGTCCTGGCAACCGAACGATATCGGCGTCGATACCCGGACCGTTCCTGCAGTCGAGACCGCCGCCCTGGCAGGCAGCGATATCCCCAAGCCCTGTTTTATGGAGTATCTCAGCTTCGTGGGCAAAATGGGAACATTCAGTCAGGCTGAGTCCGAGAGAGAAAACCTGGTTCGCAGCCATTGCAGAAGCGGTCAGTGCAGCCGCAGAAAGACCGAAACCCGCACTGATCGGAAGGCGGCAGCGGGTGCAGACAATTGCAGTTACCCCAAGGGCCCCCATCAGGTATTCGACCGGTGGAGAACTTAGTACCCGTTCAATAACAGATCCCTGCCAGTCAGTCCTGCTAATTTCCACACACGTCCAGGAGGCCGGTTTAACCAGTACTGTTACACCTTCAGAAATGACGATACCGGCACCGGTGCTCCCGGTTTTTTCTACTGAATCTCCACGCACGGGCCGGAAATACCCCGATATGTGGCCCGGGCAGAAGGCTACAGAAGCCGCTTCCATAGTTCCTCTGCAAGTTCTTCCTTTGTGCACCGTAACTCCTCCCGGTTATCCCCGGTGAGGAGGACAAAGTCCCCACTTGTTGAACCCATCACGCCGGGGGAATTAATAACGACAATCCTGGCCCCTTCGTTCAGCATTGAGCGGGCCTGTGCATCACCTTCTGCCCCCATCTTGAACGCAACGGTAACCGGACGTTCTCCCCCTTTCTTACAGACCTGCGGGAGCAGCTTCGGGAGTGGGCAGAGGTGTAGTGTCACGGGTTTTCCACTCGGGATCTTGCCCGCCACTTTATCGGGAGCGAAATCTGAGATTGCGCTTGCACTCAGGTAGTAGTCCACAGCCCCCGTATCACACTCGGCCAGAACGGCACACCTCATTTCGTCTGCCGTCGATATTGGAATATTTTTTACGCAGGGGAACCGGTCCTGGTGGACGACCGTCACTTCCGCACCAAGCCTGAACGCCTCGAGTGCCAGTGCCTTCCCCATCATACCGGTTGAACGGGTGGTCAGCACCCGGACATCATCGACGGGCTCCCTGCATGCACCACTGGTAATAAGGACGTGTTTCCCAGCCAGTGCAAATCCCCCGAGAGCCCGCCTTACATGGAGAACGATCTCTTCAATAGTCGCAATTTTTGCCCGCCCCTCTTCAATTCTTGGCGAAATTACCGTGATCCCCCAACGATTAAGTGTGTCAAGGTTCTCCTCCACCGCAGGGTGCCGGTACATGCTTTCATGCATGGCAGGTGCAATGAGAACAGGTATACCCCGGCCAACCGCGGTAGTTGCAAACGTAGTGACGGGTGTATCGTCTATACCACAGGCGATCTTACCGAGGGTATTTGCAGTACAGGGAGCTACGAGAAAAAGGTCCGCTCTCCCACCCTCCCCGCAGTATTCCACGTGTTCGACCATACCCGTACACCGTGTAATCGTCTCTCTCCCGGTGGCGTAGGTGAGTGCGTCGGGGCTGATTATGCCACATGCCGCCTGGCTCATTACCCCCTGCACCACGGCCCCATCCCTCCGGAGCTGGTGGCAGAGCCGGACGACTTCGGTGGCCGCGATGCTGCCGGTGACACCAAGCACGATACATTTCCCCTTCAGTACTGTCATGCCAGTGTCACATCCTGGACGAAATGCCAGCAGTGAGGACCGGTTTTCTTCACTTTCCTGGCTGAAATTTCGGCCTCAAAGCCCGCGGCTTTCAACTGCCCGGTGATATCCGATGGTTGGTGTCCTGATGAATGGACGTGGATAACAGAACCCGGGTGGACATGGGAAAGGGCCTGGTAAAGTATAGTGGCTGAATCGAAATGACCCATGATAACCCGGTCATACACTCCTGACAGGAGGTCGCGGCAATCGCCGCACCTGGCCTCTATTCTGTCAGAAAGCTGGTTCAACACGATATTTTTCTGCAGGTACCCAAATGCGACCGGGTTAATCTCCATCGCATGCACTATCCCCCCTGCCCTGGCTACCGGCAATGTAAAATAACCGATCCCGGCATACAAATCTGCCACACGCTCCCCCTCCCGGGTAAGCGCCGCCACCCTCATCTTTTCGGTCCTGTTCCCCTGCGAAAACATCACCTTCGAGGGATCGATGCAGAATGAGATCCCAAATTCCCTGTGAATGACATCGCCTGTGCTGCCATACAGGACTTCTGTTGCTGGGATCCGGCAGACACCGGAATGTGAGCTGACCCATAGTACACCTTTCGGGTGTTGCCAGTCAACAATCTGCATCACTTCTCCTGGTGCAGGCCGCGCCCCCCGTACCACTGCAATCGAACCGATCATGTAGTAGCCCCGGCCACTGTACCGGCGGCGCGGATGGTTAGTTCCTGATGCAATAATCCCTTCACAGACCGGTTCATCGGCGGTTTCACCGGCTACACACGGTTTTCTACCTTTATCTGTCCCATCACGGTCCCAAGCCAAAGACCGATCTTCCCATGGCACATCCCGTATGTGTATGGCCATGTTATCCAACCGGTATCATCGTGTCCTGGTCTTTTAACACCCTGATATGCTGGCCCGAATCGGCATCTCTCCATGGACCAACCGGGCAGTCCCGGGTTACCCCTGAACCGGGGTCAATGAGCCCCATGGTATCCCCGTCAACATACGCGATAAGCGCGTCGACTGCATCCCGGACGTTCCCGATTAGTGCACCAAAATCATCTTCTTTTGCTGAACGTGCCTGCCCGTTCGAAAGGTCTAAATACTTTATATAATGCCCCTCTATCTGCATTATCTGCCCGTAACCTCTGCCAATCCGAACTACGTCACCGCGGATATATCGCGGGAGCCTGACCGAATAGGTTACCCTGAACAGTTTTTTTCCTGCCTTTTCACCGATCAGCTTGGGGTGCGAGGTATACCTCCCCCCGAGTCGCTGCACGATTGCCTGGGAAATTGCGAGCCCGATCTGCTGGGAGCCGATGGTGATGTCCAGTCCCTCCCGTGTCTCTTCCATTTCAGAGATGTAGGAGAGCCGATCACCACCTGCCTGCATCCCATTCTCCACTTCAAATGCAATCTGCTGGGCAATGAGGGTTTCATGTGCCAGGAGCTTTCTATTCTGGGCCCTGACCTGCACGAGCCCCTCGTAATAACTCCCGCTAATCCGGTTGCAACGGTTACATTGCTCCTTCTGCCACGCGATCTCAATGAAACCGTGCGCTGAAACCTCTTCCCCATACAGGAGCCCGGTAACAGTGACCTCGGCATATGACCTGTTCAATGTCCTGTCACGGATCACCATACTGATGGAAGGGGACTTAAGGTCCGGATGAAAATGAACGGCAGTCCTTACAATTTCAGGTCCGATTTCATCCCTGCCCCGTTCAGTATCGGTCCAGGTACTTCCATTTTTCTGGGAGTTACACGTAGGACAGTGCACACTTGTCACTCTTGGATCAAAGGAGACCCAGGTAGTGGAAGAGCCCCTGCAACGACCGCATAATCCTTCTCCTCCAACCGGCCCCCCACAACGGGGGCAAATACATTCCTGAATATTCATGTCACACCCTTACTATCTGTACGTGGGGGACACCCTCAACCATCATGCACCCGGAACGCTCGATTAAACCAAGACCAATTGCAATCCCAATTACACGTTCACCAATCAGGTTGAAATTGTTTCCATCCCGTAGTGCCCGTGTCACATCCCCCTCGTCTGCTGGCGTTGTACCATAGAAATATTCGCTGACATGGAGCACCAGGTCACCTTGCCTGAGCTTCCGATCGAGCAGCTCAGCGTCACAGACCGCAACCACGGTTGAACCATCTGAAGCCCGATGAACTTTTAAATACATTGATCAGATATGGGCGGAGGCGTGTATTAAAAATATTATCTGTGGCAGTTCAAAGAACGATCTCCACACCATAAACCTGTTCAGGGGTATCCACATGGATCCGGTGGACGTCCTCCGTGGTAATGAGGCCTTCTGACAGGAGACGGTTCGTAAACCGCGGGACAGACTTTGGCCCGATAACCGCTCCCGGTCTGCTGTTTTCATCCATGTAGTCGCTCTCCATGGTAAACCTTCGCCCCTCCCTGCAAAGTGCAGGTATTGCCTCATGTTTGGCCATCATGGAAGGGATTAGGGGGGTTTCGGGGGAAGCGTAATGTTTTATAACCCGTGTAGGGTCCATACCTGCAGCGCTGGCCATCAGGACCATGTCATCACACGGGCCGGTCTCCGCGTGTACCTGCACCGCGCACCTGCAGTCCCTCCCAAGGGAAAAAGCAAATGACAACACCTCGTTGGATAATGCCAGCACTTCCGGGGTGACCTCGTAATGGGGCCGCCCGCTTTTCAGTGCGAATGCAGTCCCTTCAGCGACATACTGTGCGGCAACGTCCAGCCCCTCCATCATAATGACCGAGGCCTCTTCATACGTCATCGTTTCCGAAAGCCGGGTAATCTCTGCCGGGTGGACCCCAAGTACCGGGAAGACTACAAGACCGGTCTCCCGTATTTTATCGGCAATACGGAGTGTCTCGTCAAAAACTGCGCAGTAATCGGACCCCCGCCCCGGAAAAACACCGAGAGAAAAGGAGGGCTTTGAAACAAGGAACATGTGGGTGCCCCCGGCCCTCATGAAGTCCTTTGCTGCTTCAATGCCCCTCCCGTTCACCGGGTCAATATGGATATGGTCGTCAGTCAGGGGAGTTTTTTCCATCATCGATGCACTCCACTATCTCCATGTAAGGGTAGTCGTCCTTCGGGCTGAGCCTTGCCCGGCAATAGGAGAATCCCACCCTTGTGATGATTTCGACATGAAACATCAGGCCCCGGACCTCGCTGTACCCGTGCTCGTTCGGTGTCATAAGTGAGCGGTCGAGCCTGACCGATATTTCATCAACATACGGCTGAAGAATTACGCTTTTTTCGATTGCTTTCTCGAGCGATTCGGCCGATGCACGCGAAACAGGGGCCCCCACCCACTGGTGATACAATGCACCAAGTTTTATTGCTGCTTCAAATATTGCCAGTTCACGATCGTTCGTCATATTTCTCCCTTCAAATCCGCTTGTACTATCGTTCTCATTTCTATGGCTCTTTTCAGATTAACTTGATAATTCCAGCTTTCGGCTCCATCATTTCGCCTGATGTGAGCAACATCTCGAGCTGTTTCTGTGCATCATCGCGGTTCACTCCCTTCTGGACGAGGAGGTCAATTACATGCTCGCGGGATGCCCGGCCGTTATCATCTGCGAGAGTTTTTACTACCTCCTTGATCATCCGTATCATGTCCCGCTTTCCTTTTGAAAAACCGGTCATCATTTTGTCGATATCATAACCCCCGCTCTTTGCATCGTATGCTACCTGCCTGAGGCAGGCATCCACAATCTTGATCACTCGTTCCGCATCGGCCTGTTCGATCTTCGTTGAGAGGCGGACCCGTGCGCTTGCTTCTGCCAGGCGAACAAGTGCCTCGAGCTGCCTCGCCGTAACCGGTACCGGTTTACTTGCATCAGCGACATCACGGAGGTTCATGTAATAGGCGATCAGCGCGGATTTTGCTTCCTCGGAAAGGATCGGGTAGCAGGTACGCTTTGCATAGGCGACATATTTCCGGAACAATACCGGATCAATTGCCGGGGTCACCGGTTTTAACTGCTCGGTGATGTAGGCGTCATCCACACCTTCGATCGGGTTTTTCCGGTGCTGCTGAATGAGTTCCCCGATGCTGTGAGCTTTAAGGATATGGTTAGCTATTGCATTGTCCCTCTTTTTGTCAGGCTTGTCGGTCATGACAAATATCAGATCAAAACGTGAGAGCAGCGAGGCTGGCATATTTATCTGGTCTGATATGGGGGCAAAGTCATCAAACCTGCCGTATTTCGGATTGGCTGCACCAAGGAGTGCGCACCTTGACTTGAGGGTCGCCGTGATCCCGGCCTTCGCAACACTGATAGTCTGTTGTTCCATCGCCTCGTGGAGGGCACTGCGGTCCTCCTTCTGCATCTTGTCCATCTCGTCTACTGCGGCAACACCCATATCAGCAAGCACGAGGGCCCCCGCCTCGAGCGTCCATCTCCCGTCGCCAAATTCATCTTTTACGGCGGTTGCGGTGAGCCCCGCTGACGTAGAAGACTGGCCGCTCGTGTAGATACCACGTGGTGAGAGCTTGATCACATACCGCAGGAGCTGACTCTTTGCAATACCCGGATCACCGATGAGGAGGACATGGATATCTCCGCGGAGGTGGCTCCCGTCGGGCATCTCCTTCATAATGCCGCCAAAAAGCTGGAGGGCAATTGCCTCTTTTACATCGTCATTCCCATAAATTGTCGGGGCGATCGAGTTGACGATATTCCGGTAGACCTGTGGGTCTTTACTGATAGTGATAATCTCTTCCTCGGCCTTCTCATCGATCTCAACTTCTTCAAATTCTTTCTCTGCGACTTCAATCGAGTTGCATTCGAGGTAGATATCAAAAATTGTGTGCTTGCTCCCGTGCGTGATACGCTGCATCGACCGGAGTATCCCATTCATCACCACGCGGTCCCCTGGAGCTACCACACCCGTAAGGTCGTCGGTAACGTCCAAATCGAGAGTCTGCGGTTGTTCACCCCCGCGGAGACCTTCCGGCTGTTCCTGTATCCTGATCTTCTGGGAGTCAACAAACCACGACCGTTTGGGTATAAGTTCGAGTTTCTTGAAGGTACATCCATCAGTTGCACACCCGTCCGGCTCGATGAATTGCCCGTACCCCTGTTTTTTCTCCGTGATGTGACCACCAGGGCAGCGGAAAACCGCATTAACGATCCTCGGTCTGACCTCCGTAATTTTACGGAGGATCCCTTCGACTGTGATGAATTTATTGATGTCATCGGAACGTATATGCCGGATACCAGTCTTTTTAGGGAGGTTTACGAACCTGATATTGATATGCTCAGCAAACCGCCCGTCCTTTGTCTTGATGAGCTGGTGGTTCTTAATCGCATCTTTTACATCTGCCAGGACTTTCCCGGGGTTATCAAGCAGTTCGTCGGCAAGCCTGATACCAGTTTTTCCGAAACTTTCCACCTCGCGGTAATCAATCTGGAGCGAGCGACGGTACGGGTACTCGCGGGTTAACTCTGCAAGTTGCTTTTTGTACCGGTTTTTTAAGAACCTTGACCATTCTGCATCCCGGCTGGTAATCTCGGCCTCAAGTTCCTCCATGGTTCACCCCATAAACAACCTGGTCGACCCCGGGACCATTTCCGGATACCGTTAGAGAGTGAAGGATCTCCCTCCTCCGGTCAGCACCGTCCGTTGTGCCAAATAATTTATATTTCCACCCATCCCCTTGCGGACGGACGGTAACAAGGGCCATCCTGTCAAATTCCGTGGTCTTCCCTGTCATGACCTGTTCCTTACAGATGTTTTTTTGTGGAGGTCATCACAAATTTCGCGATCAGTGCTTCCATCTGGATATCGCTGTCAGCCCCTTCAGAGATCCGAAAATCTATCTCACCGATGTGATCAATTAATGATACTTTCAGCATCGGGTCTATAGGCCTGTTGAGCAGTGTCCGGTAGCACTGGTTCAGGAGTTCATTCGGGGCAATGCCCCGTTCATGAAGGAGTTGTGAAAGCGCATTCTCAGCCGCCTCAAAATCTCCTGCCAGCGAGAGGTCCAGGAGCTGGTCAATCTCGTCAGGGCGTGCTGTTGCAGTTATTGCATAGACCATCTGCCCGGTAATCGACGGGCTGATAATCGCGGCACCCTGGAGGGCGTTGATTGCCTTTCTCATGTCCCCCTGTGCAACGTAGACAATCGCGTTGATGGCATCCTCTGTCACGGCGACCCCTTCGATGTTGGCAATTTTCTGGATCTCTTCTGAAATCGCTGCTTTTCCAAGGGGCTTAAAACGATAGATTGCACACCTGCTCTGTATTGGATCGATGATTTTCGAAGAGTAGTTGCACGAAAGGATGAAACGGCAGGTCTGTGCATAGCTTTCCATAGTACGCCTGAGTGCGGCCTGTGCATCATTTGTCAGGGCATCCGCCTCGTCAAGGAAAAGTACCTTGAAAGTGGCCCCGCCAAGTGGGGAAGTCCGTGCAAACTGCTTGATCTGGTTTCGGACCACATCTATTCCACGTTCATCTGATGCATTCAGTTCCCTGAAATTCATATGCCACGATTCACCAAAGAATTCGCGTGCAAGGGATACGGCGGCAGTTGTTTTGCCTACCCCGGCACTCCCGGTGAAAAGGAGGTGGGGTAGGTTGCCGTTCCTGACATACGATTCAAGCCGCTCGATAATCTCGTTCTGGCCTACGATATCTGCAAGCCGTACAGGTCGGTATTTTTCTATCCATATCGTATTGTTCTCCTCCATTCGCCGTCTCTCCCTTTAGTGACTACCTGTCAACTTGTTTGTATGTCTTTGTTTTTGTATATTGTCTAAAAAAGCGTTTACACCAGTCGTGCCCCATGGGTGAAAATATTGGGATAGAAAGCCGTTTTCTTATCCGGAACCAGATAATGTGGACCACTAAATCGGGTATTTAGAAAAGTACGGAAAAAAGAGAAAGCATTTTTATAATTATTTCTGATCGAAGAACTGGTCCTGGGCCTTCCGCCGTTTGTAGAGATAGTACCCGACAATACCAATCACCACGATGATCAGGATGATCACAGCCATCAGGAGCAGGTTCATCGGGACCTTTGACCATATAGGAGCCGGTCCTGAGGGTGGTTTTGTAACAACCGCCGGGCTCGTGGTCACCTGGGTTACTGGTAGTCGTGTAAGTGTCGGTGTTACCGTGCTGGTAATGACGTTTGAACTACCAGACAGGGTAGTACCAGAGGCCTCTGTTCCAGATTTTTGGACCTCCACCCCATATATGGTTGTGGGAATGGTTGTAGGTACCGTGGTAGGCGCTGATGTAGTAGCTTCGGGTGCAATGAAGCCGCCACCACCACCTCCGCCACCACCTCCTCCTCCGCCGCCACCGCCACCTGATGAGGCGAAGGCTGCAGCGATGGTGTGGGATGCCTGGATATCTTCGAATTTATACGAAACAACTGCACCGACTGAGGTACCGTCAACCACAACATCACTGATATAATACCCGTTTGCAGGCCGTATCTCGAAAATCTTGCTTGACCCAGGAAGTACCCGGATGATTCCACCCGGGGTTACTGACCCGGAACCAAACCACGTGGCAGTCAGATAATACACATCTTCCGTAAAGGACCCGTAAATTGTGTGGTTATCCTGGACATTGGCGAACTGGTAGGTGGGCTGTGCCCCTATTGAGACCGAATCGACCAGCACATCATCAACCCTGTAACCCGATTCCGGAGTAAGCGTATAGTTCTTTGTACCGCCAAATGCAACGACCGTTGTCCCGCCTGGCTGAATAGTTCCGTTAATACCTGCCGTAGATACAATCTGGTAGGAGTCCCTTGCAAAGGATGCAATGATTGTATGGTCCGTTGTAACATTGACGAACGTGTAACTGGTTCTTTGTTCCACGGGTTGCGAGTCCACGAGGACGTTGGACACAAGGTACCCGGTACTGGGCGTGAAGGTAAATGTTCTGTCTGCCCCTTCCGTTACCGGGACGATCCCCGCAGGCGAGATAATTCCATTCGCCCAGGCTGAAGCCGTGATATTATAGGCCTTACCTGCAGTGCTCCTGAATGTCGCTTCTATCCTGTGGTTATCCTTAACATTTGTGAATGTGTAACTGGTGACGGGGCCATTGGATTCACCATCGACACGGACATCCATTACGGTGTAACTGGTATCAGGAATGATACTGAATGCCAGGCTTTCCCCCTCCCTGACAGTCTGACTTCCTGACGGGTTGATACTGCCATTGGGGCCTGCCGTTGCATCGATGGTGAAGAGGAGTGGTTCCACATGTACGTTGATAAGGTCCGGTTTCACTACCTGGTCGCTGCCATACGCATTGGAAACTACTAGTGAGACCGTGTAGTTACCGGGCAATTCGTAGGTATGCACCGGATTTTGTTCAGATGAACTTGAATTACCCCCGAAATTCCAGTGCCACGAAGCCGGGGACCCTGTCGAGGTATCAGTGAACATGACCGTGAGAGGCACAAGCCCCGAGGTCGTATTCGTGGTGAAACCTGCAACCGGACCCACCTGTTTTGAGACCGTGATGTAACCCGGACGCGTCCATACCATGCTTCCTGCACTGTTCTGAACATACAGGCTGACATTAAACCGCCCTGTGGTTGTGTAGAAATGTACCGGGTTTTGTTCCGTCGATAGTGGTGACCCGTCCCCGAAATTCCATTCCCTTACTTGCACATATCCGATTGACTGGTCCGTAAACTGTACTGAAAGTGGTGTAAACCCACTCGTTACATTTGAAGTAAAGTCTGCAATTGGCGGGGGTGTCGGGCCGCCGGATGTATCAATATAGTTCCAGATCTCAATCGTATCGTTCCCGGCCTCGTTTGAAACCGTCAGTGAAATGTTGTAACTGCCCTGGTTGTAGTATGAGTAGGTCGGGTTTTGCTTCGTCGAGGTGCTGCCATCCCCGAACGTCCAGTACCACATGGCCGGGTTGCCCGTCGAAAGGTCGGTGAACTGGACTGTTAACGGTGGACCACCTGTCCGGGGTTGTGCATTAAACATCGCGACCGGCGGGACTGGTACATCAGTTACGGTGATGTAGCCTGTTTTGACCCTCGTGTTGTTCTGGCAGGCGGTGTTTGTTACATACAGGCTGACATTGTAGGCCCCTGCAGCTGTGTATTCATGGACTGGATCCTGCTCTTCAGAGTACATTCCGTCGCCAAAGCTCCAGTTCCAGGTCTCCGGGACGCCAATGCTGTGATCAGTAAACCCGACAACCAGCGGGGCAGTCCCCGATGTTATATTCCCGATGAAGTCTGCAATCAGGGGTTCTTCCGGGGCGGTAAGGTTCGCGTACAGGTCGACGGTCTCATCCTTTGCCGGGTACCTGGTATTGTTCTGGGTCAGCGTGAAGTACCCGCATTTTTTAACGGTGAATGACCAGACGGGCGTACAGGAAGTGCATGTTTTTACCAGCAGCGTGCCGTTCTCAATTTTACCCTCGTACCAGTCGTTGTTGAAATAGACCTCTGCTCCATCAACGTTTGAATGTATCCTGAAGTATGCACTGTCAATAACGATACCCCGTTCTACTAGAATGTAATCCGGTTTAACGAGTGTACCGGTACCTGTACTATTACTTACGGTCAGAGTGACCGTAAAAAACCCATAGGAATTATAGGTGTGGACAGGGTCCTGGTCATTTGATGTTGTTGTATCTCCGAAGTCCCAGCTCCAGTTTGTAGGGGACTCTGTTGACAGATCCGTGAACTGCACCGTTAAGGGTTTCATCCCCCGCGTCTCGTTTACGGTGAAGTTTGCGACGGGTGGGACCCCAACAGGGGTAAGGTTGGCATATATATCAATAGTCTGGCCTTTTTCCGGGTACTGTGTAATGTTCTGCACGAGCGGGTAGTAACCCGTGTTATCAACAGTTATTGCGGAGAAATGCGGCGTCGTAATGCAAACTTCCGAACGGAGTGTCCCGTTGATAACGGCACCTTCGTAAGTCTGGTCAAACCATACAGCAGCCCCGTCAACATTCGAGTGGACAAGGAAGTAACCTTTGTCTGAACAGGGCGGGTTTACAGTCACATTAATGAAATCGTAGGCAGATTTTGTGCTGTTACCTGCTGCGTTCGACACAGTCAGGGAGACCGTATAGAGACCGGGTGTTTCATATGAATAGGCCGGGTCCTTTTCCGTGGAGATATTGCCGTCTCCAAAGGTCCAGTTCCATGTAGTCGGGGGACCGGTGGAGGTATCCGTAAACTGCACAAGCAGGGGGGCCGGGCCCTTTGTCTGGGTTGCGGAAAAATTCGACACTGGCTGGAGGGGTGCATCTGTAACGGTAATATAATTGGTTTTAACCATCGTATTGTTGTAACAGGCGCTGTTTGTAACATACAGGCTGACATTGTAGGTTCCGCGAGTTGAATAGGAATGGACAGGATTTTCTTCGGTAGAGAAAATGCCATCGCCAAAGGACCAGTCCCAGGTATCTGCATGCCCGATACTAAGATCGGTAAACCCGACCTTCAGAGGTGCAGTCCCCGATGTCGTATTTCCGAGGAAATCTGCAATCAGCGGTTCTTTCGGAGCTGTAAGGTTCGCGTACAGGTCAACCGTCTCACCTTTGCCCGGGTAGCCCGTGATATTCTGTGTCAGCGGGAAGTACCCACATTTTTGAACGGTGAACCTCCTGTACGGTGACCCGGTTACGTATACCTCGACCAGAAGTGTCCCGTTGGTGATTGTCCCTTTTTCCCTGCTGTCAAATAGAACCGTTGCTCCCTCAACATTACTATGGATACGGTAGAACCCCTTGTCACCACCGATAGCCCCGATAACGGTGATATATCCATTTTTCACATTTGTGTCGGTCCCATATGCGTTACCGGCAGTCAGGCTTACGGTATAGGTACCTGGGCTTGTGTAGGTATGGACCGGGTCCTGTACTGTTGACGTCACACCGTCACCGAAGTTCCAGCTCCAGGAGGCCGGGTGCCCGGTGGAGAGATCCGTGAACCTGATGGTAGCTTCCCTGAACCCGGACGTGGTATTCGCCGAGAAATCAGCAACCGGCGGCCCGGGTGGAATGAACTGGTCACTTAAGACAACAACATATCCACCAAGCACTCCCGGTGGCATCGGGAACGGGTTGACCATTGGGAAATTGGTTGAACTCGTGTCACCCGCAATATAGGCATTTCCCTTGTTATCAGCAGCGATTGCATAACCCGGATCGCGACCATTACCTCCCAGGTAGGTCACATAATCGAATGCCTGCCCGGTAGTCCCAAGTTTCGCCACGAACGCGTCTGATGTGCCACCACCGTACCTGGGCTGGTAGGGGTTCACGACCGGAAAGGCCAGTGAGTAGGTCCAACCGGTAATATAGGCATCACCGTTGCTGTTCAGAGCAATACCTGTGCCCCTGTCAACCCCTGTTCCCCCAAGGTACGTTGAATAGAATAACTGTGAACAGTCCTGATTTATTTTTAATACGAATGCGTCAAGTGCACCACCAAGGTGTGACTGTGCAGCGTTTTTTATTGGAAAATTGGGGGAACCCGTGGCGCCTGTGATATAGGCATTTCCGGCGGGGTCGATAGCCACAGAAGCGCCACTATCATACCCGGACCCACCGATATAGGTTGAATAAACAGCTGAACCTCCGTTGGGTGCAATTTTAATTAGATATGCGTCCCCATTCCCCCCATTTTTAGTCTGGTAGGCATTAATGACGGGGAAACCTTTTACAGAATACGTCTCGCCGGTGACAAATGCATTGCCAACGCTGTCCACGGCAATTCCGGCACCCGTGGTTGGCCCTCCATTTCCACAGAGGTACCCAGAGTAGACGAGTTTCGATCCCGAGGACTCAATCTTTGAAACAAATGCGGCCTGGGATCCGATCAACCCTGATGGATGAAATTCGTCAATGGTCGGAAAATCAGGAGACGACGTTGTTCCTGTGATATATGCGTTATTTTGCGGATCGATTGCAATTGCGTTTCCGTTATCGGTCCCTGACCCTCCAATATAAGTTGAGTAAAGAATCGTATCGCCTGAAGGACCCAGTTCAAGGACAAACGCATTGGTGGCCCCTCTCAGGTATCCCTGTAGTGGCTGGACTGTCGGGAAGTCGGATGAACTGGTTGAACCGGTGAGGAATGCATTGCGATTTTGATCGAGGACTATTCCTGCAGCACTGTCGTCCCCGCTACCGCCAAGGTAGGCAATATATACGGGAGCAGAACCATCGGGGTTAATTTTTACAACAATCGCATCTGTTCCCGCACTATCGGCCGCTTCACCTGAACCCAGAAGCGTAAACCCGGTATAGGTCTTTCCGGCAACGTATGCATTTCCATCCGAATCCTTTGTAATGGCATTCGCATCGGCCACACCAATTCCTGCAAGGTATATCCCGTATTTCATTACCGGGTCTATTACGAGTGGCTGACTTCTGTCATAACCCGACACATCGAACCCGACTTCATTTACTGACAATAATTTGTAGTTGATGATAACCGGCACTTTCCGGCCACTGATCATCTGATATGCATCTGGTGCAAGTTCCGTGAATGGACCTGAACGGGTGGAAACAATCAGGGACCCGCCATTTCCTTTGGCAATACTGGCAACACCATCATATTGTATCCGTATGTTGGCGGGGTCACCTTGTGATCCAATTACAAATTCACTTTTCAGATCCCCGTTGGTCCCCTCATAGGTCAGGTCAATGCCCGGATAGAGGTCATGATACGTGATTCCCTGGTAGGTATCGACATTGGTAATCCAGTTATTCCGGTTATTGCCAATAAAGAAATTAACCTTCCCTAAGAGGGGTTTTATCCCCTCAACTACCGGTGCAGCACTCGCCCCGACAAACTGGTGGGAGAATACTATTGTGCTTCCCCCAGGGACATCAGGCTGAGAGAGCACAAACACGGTTTTTTGATTGGTGAAGAAAATAGACCCGCTTTCCGAGACGATCTCGAACCGTACCCCTTCACCGGCCTGCCCCGCATTCCTGATAAACTGCACAGGCATTGGCTTTATCCAGCTGCTGGATGGAGCCTTGACATTATCCACATCTGAAACCAGTATTTCTGATTCGTCACCGATCCCGGTTATTGACTGGACCGGTAGATTAAACGGTGAAGATATGTTTATCCCCCCGCTTTCAGTCCCTTTCGTAATGAAGGGGTAATTCGTAGCCTTCACATCGTCTGCTGCCGCTGCTGACAGTGAGAGGATGCCAATGACCAGGACTACCGCAAGAAACGCAATCTTTAGCCCTTTCGTTCGCATAAAAACCACAGTGCTTTGAGATTGAATAGGAAAGTATTTAAGGGTAATGTCGAGTCTACGATTCCAGGGTTCATCGTTCACCTCCAAATCCCCGGAATCGTAATTAACCACCATGCAGGAGAGATGCAATATCCTGGCCAATTTCGCCTTAGGTATCCTTGAAAATCTAAATTAAACGGTAATATCCGGCAATAATCATGGAAATAATGTATTTGTAATAAATTATATAATATGATTATTAATAATGCTGCAATTATTCTCATCAGGGATACCATTCTGCAGGGACCGGTAAAGAACTTGCATCACGCGGGTATCCGGGTAACAGGGCCCTGATAGTTGCCTTCAGCATAATGGATATCACCTGACACCGAAGATAGTACACCAAGCAATGAACGGAATGAACAGTAAGGTCCACCCTGCAGATCAACGGCTACGTCATTGTTCCTTTACGATAGGTACACGGATTGCCCGTTCCACTCCGTGTGCGTACTGCAACAATGCATACCCCGGGAGACCACGGACATGACGGCACTTACCCGGGTTTTTGCGGGTGAATTGTCAGGGACTACCCTGCAACAGCCTTCCGGATCAAAACAGTTTCCGCAACGAATGATTACACCTACCGGTGCGTGTGGTCCCTACCTGTTCCTGGCTGGTGCATTGACCCGCGTAGAAAAAGTTCAGGGAGAAGTCCTGCTGGCCTGGGTGGCTGACCCCACCGGGACCTTCAAGCTTTCCGCAGGTAAGCAGGAAGAGGAAGTAGTTGAAGTCCTTGAACAGGCAGAACCACCAGTTTTTGTCCTGGTTACGGGGGAGGCACAGGTTTCACGTAGCCCTAAAAAAGGAGTTATTATCAGGCCGCTGACAATCAGGACTGTTGACCGGGTGACCCGCGACTCCTGGATTATCGTCACGGCCGGACAAACACTGGCACGTCTTGAGATTCTGGAGAAGGCAATTCGGAATGGGTCGGAGGACCAGGTAATCAGGCAGGCGATCAATCATTACCACGTGGACACCTCCCAAATCAGGTCGCTTGTCGTCATGGTTGAAGGGGCCCTGTCAAAAGTTGAACGTGTCCCCGGAGGTGCAATCAAAGCCCCGGACCCACGGGAAGTTCTGCTTGATCTAATACAGACCCACAGCGGACCGAAGGGTGTCAGTATATCGGAACTGCTCCCCCTTGCAGCCAGGAAGGGGATCCGCGAGGAACAGGTCATTATCACCATCAGGCAACTCGTGGAAGAGGATGAATGCTACCAGCCTGCTGCAGGTGCGGTAAAACTGTTATGAACCTTGAATTTATTGAGTCCGGCCCAGCCCTTCTTGTTCGCAACACAAAAGATGTGCTGGTCATCGCGGACCTCCACCTGGGGATTGAGTCAGACCTTGCACGTCATGGTATCCATTTTAAAAGTCGAAGCCGCCAGCGACAGCAAAAAGTTATCGCGTGCATCCGGGAGACAGACCCGGATATCGTCCTTCTCCTGGGGGATGTAAAACACAGTATACCACAGACGACACGGCAGGAATATCGTGAGTTACCTGACCTGCTTCATTCACTCCGGGCATTATCCCAGCTCATGCTGATGCCGGGGAACCATGATCCCGGGATAGAACGGTTCCTTGACAAAGGGGAACTGTTGCCAAAAGAGGGGGCACTGGTAGACGGTACCGGTTACCTGCATGGTCATACCTACCCGGATCCTTCCCTTGAGGGGCGCCTGATCATCTGCGGCCACCACCACCCTCTTGTATGCCTCCGGGACGATGTCGGGTGCTCACTCCGTGCGCCAGCCTACCTTTTTGCAAAAATCGGGGAGGAATGTTTCACGAGAGGGGCGTCTTCGGACCGCACGGGGCAGGGTTGCCATCCTCCTGTATCTGAACAAAACCGATCTCACGCCCTGCCTTTTGAAGACCCAGAAATCAGGGCCCCGCGGAGAAAAAAGAAGGCCCCACAATCATCTCCTGCACGAACCGGTCTTCCGAACAGGATGGGTCCTGGCCAGCCTCACCATGAAGGTATGGCCTGGCCCGAACCTCCGGAGGGAGCCGTACCGGGAGAACATATACGTTCCGGAACAAGGGCCCTGTTTATGCCGGCATTCAATGAATTGTCCGGGTTCGATGTACTGAAGATTGCCGGTTCACCAACCTCCCCGTTATCGCGGTACATGGACAGGGAATCATGCGAAATCTACCTGGCTGATGGGACATATATCGGGCCCCTCTCGTCGGTGGAGGAATATGACTCCGGCTGACCTCCTCGACCAGCGCATCAGGGAATGCATCCGGAAACGGGGTTTCTCAGATCTTTCCGAGGTGCAGACCCAGGCCATCCCACGTGTCCTTTCAGGGGAACACGTGGTCCTCATCGCGCCAACCGGGACCGGGAAAACTGAGAGTGCGATGCTCCCCGTATTCAACAGTATGCTGTCCCTGCCCGGGGGTGGTTTTAAGGTACTCTACATTACCCCGCTCCGGGCGCTGAACAGGGACATGCTCCAGCGGCTCGAATGGTGGTGTCATGAGCTTGGTTTTTCTGTGGGGGTGCGCCACGGGGATACTACCACCACAGACCGGAGAAAACAGGCCCTTTCACCCCCGGACCTATTAATTACCACGCCTGAGACCATCCAGGCACTATTTATGGGGAAAATTCTCAGAAACCACTTAAAAAATATCCGTTTTGTCGTCGTTGATGAAATCCACGAGCTGGCCGGGAGTAAACGGGGAATACAACTCGCGGTGGCTCTTGAACGGCTGGTGGAGTATGCAGGGGAATTCCAGCGACTGGGACTATCTGCGACGGTCGGCAACCCCCGGGATGTTGGCCGTTACCTTTGCGGACAGCGCCCGTTCTCACTTGTACAGGTCCCGGTCGCGAAACACCTTGAGATCGGGGTAGAGTATATTGGTGATAAATTTGATAACCAGGCAGAATCTGTAGGCAGATCAATCGGTTCCCATAAATCTACCCTTGTTTTCACCAATACCCGTGTCACGGCAGAAGCACTGGGCCACGCCCTGTATGCCAGAGGTGATGTGGAAGTGCATCACGGCTCACTTTCACGGGAGATACGGATCGAGGCCGAGGAAAAGTTCAAAGAAGGCCGGATAAAGGCGCTGATCTGCACATCTTCGATGGAACTCGGGATTGATATCGGGCATGTTGATCACGTCATTCAATTCGGCTCACCCCGTGAAGTCGCACGGCTGGTCCAGAGAGTTGGACGGGCCGGGCACCAGTTGAACACTGTTTCCCGGGGCACAGTCTTTGCAACCGGGTTTGATGACCTGCTCGAGTCACTCGTTATCTCCCGGAAGGCCAAGGCAAACGAGATAGAGCCGATTCGCATCCCGAAAGACGCTGCGGATGTCCTCGCAAACCAGGTGGCTGCGATGGCAGTAGAATATGGGGAAATCCAGAAATCGAGAATCGGAACGATTATCGGGAGGAGTTCCGTTTTTTCCGGGGGGTCTGACTTCCTTTCACGGGTATGCGACCAGATGGAAGACCACCGGTTGATCAGGCTCGATGGTGACCGGGTAATTACAACGTCCCGTGCCCGGCGCTACCTGTCCGGTAACCTCTCGATGATCCATGACGAGCGGAAGATGCCGGTCTTTGACATGGTCTCGCGGAAGACTGTCGGCACGCTGGATGAGTCTTTTGTCGTCGGATGGATCTACACAGGGGCGGTATTTATTACAAAGGGCCAGCTCTGGCGGGTCCTTGATATTGAAGACGGAAGGATTACCGTGGAACCTGCGAAGTTTTCCAAAGGAGAATTGCCTTCGTGGGAGGGAGAGCAGATACCCGTCCCCTTTGAGGTTGCCCGTGAACAGGGGCGTCTCCGGAGGACACGTGATATTTGCTCATATTCAGGTGACCCAAATGTCTGCCGCTATGTTACGTGGTTCCTTTCAGAGATGGACAAAAACAGGTCTGTTGTACCGACTGACGAGTGCATTACCCTTGAAAACGCCCCGGAAGGTGTAGTGTTGAACCTCTGTGCAGGCCATAAAGCAAATGAGGCACTTGCGCGCGTCCTGTCCATTCTCATTTCTGCCCGGTATGGCACAACAGTAGGAATTGAAATCGATGCCTACCGGGCACTAATCAGGTTACCCTTGACAATCAGGGCCGCCGATGTGAAAGAGGTCCTCATGACACTTGAGCCTGCACACATCAGGGGAATACTTGGGATCGCTCTCAAACGCACGGCTCTTTTCAAGTGGAAACTGGTACAGATAGCGAAAAAATTCGGGGCAATCGACCCGGACGCAGACTATGAAAGGCTCTCAATTCATCGTCTTACCGGGATGTTTGAAGATACCGTCATCCAGGATGAGGCCTACCGCGAACTATTCTCGGTATACATGGACGTGGACAGTGCCGCCACTATTGTTGAAGACGTCCATTCCGGAAAAATTCAGGTGCATACGGGACCGATAAGCATACTTGGGGCGGAGGCCATGTTCACCTCCTCAAAAGACCAGATCCCACCCCCAACAGCAGACCAGGCCGTCATATCCACTCTCAAACGCCGTCTCATGCAGCAGGATGTGTTTCTTGCATGTATGAACTGCCGAAAATGGAAAAGTAAGACAACCGTCGAAAGGGTGGCAGACAAACCTCTATGCCCGCTCTGCAATGCCCGCCTTATCGCTGTGCTCAAACCCTGGGATGAACAACTCTATGCCGTAGCTAATAAGCAGAAAAAAACTGATGAGGAACGAGCGGTCGAAATACGGCTGCTCCGGAACGCTAATATCGTCCTTTCAAGCGGGAAAAAGGCAGTCATCGCACTTGCAGGTAAAGGTGTCGGCCCTGAACATGCATCGAGGATCCTCTCGACGCTGTCTGAAGATGATGCATTCTACCGGGAAATACTGAAAGCCGAAAGAAATTTCATCAGGACTCACCGCTACTGGTAAATTGTTCCCGGCACTGCTGTTCCTATCCACGTGTTTAAATTTCCCGGCATGGAATAACAGTCAGGAACATCCGCGAAGTAATGATGGGTACCGATGCAACCTCCTGGAAGGAGAAAGGGAACGAATATTACAAGCAAAAACGCTATGAAGAAGCGTTGCGCTGCTATTCTGAAGCGGTAACGGTTGACCCCCTGTATGCCGACGCATGGCATAACCTGGGTAAGACCTGCAGGGCTCTTGGCTACACGGATGAAGCAGTCACCTGTTTTGAAAGGGCAAAAAATTACAGCCAGATAAGGAGCAGCGGCTATACTACACCTTCATTGGGTTCTTCGCAATTATCCACTGATGGCCAGCGCCTCACCCGGCAGGGCTCACCGGATACCGGAAAATTTGGTCCTGTCCGCACGGTGACCACCGGGGAGAGAAAGCGGTCCCGAAAGATCTGGGTACCTTTGATTATCCTGCTCCTGGTTTCAGTTATTGCAATGCTTGCATTCCTTCCGGTTATTACCGGGACGAACGGGACCGATGTATTTCCATTTCCAGTCAGCGCGGGGACAGATACCAGGCCTTCGTCAGGTCAGGTGGGGCAGGCCGTCTCAAAGATTCCGGTAACCGGACCTGCCAGTTCACTCACCGCAAACCCGGATTCGGATGGTATCCCCAGGCAATACCTGGTGATGAAAACGGGGGCGGTTTCAAAATCGTTTCCCTATGTACTGCGGGGAGAGCATGGTACCGTGAACTTCACCCTGTACAACGGTGTCGCCCGTGAGATAGCGAAAGAGGACCCTTACAGCTATGTTGGGGAAAAAGACCGGTACCAGAAATTTATCGACCTGCCTGTGCAGGAGATGTTTCTTGCCTCACTGGTTGATGCCATCCGGAAAAAAACAGGCAACCCGGATGACCAGGCCAGGATAGCCGTAAGCCTTGTGCAGCAGATCCCCTATGACCAGGAGATGCTCGATAAAGGGACGCTGGAGATCAGGTATCCGTACCAGACGTTGCTCGATAACAAAGGTGTTTGTTGTGAGAAATCAGTGCTGCTCGCCTATATTCTTCATGAACTGGGCTATGGTGTGGCTTTACTTGACTTTGACTACGAGAAACACACGGCGGTTGGGATTATGGCTGCCCCGGAATACGCCTATAAAAATACCGGATATGCATTTATCGAAACAACTACGCCCTTAATTATTTCTGATGGGGACGGGGAGTACCCTGCATTCGGAAGGATCAGGTCCCTCCCGGAAGTGTTGCCAGCAGGGGACGGGAAATCTTTTGTTTCTGTAAGCGAAGAATGGAAGGACGCCCGCGAATGGGGCCGCCTGAATTCAATGGGCCCTGTTCTCGGGAGGTCCGACTATACCGCATGGCAGTCGCTCTGCCGAAAGTACGGGATTGTTCCGGGATGATCCAGTAAGGTCTGGAAAGAGACTTCACTTAAATCACGGGAAGTTACTGCAGCACGACCAATAAATCAAGAGCATGGGTTAATTGTGCATCGCCATATAAGCCAGGGTTAGCACGGTGTTCCACTACAACAAGGTTAATTATGAAATTTGCGAAAAAATTGCTAATTTACCTGGCTTACATGATGCTGCCAAGTTTCTGCTCGAGGAAATCAAGACCCCGCTTGATGTCCTCAAGATTTTTTCCTCCAGTCAGAATGATCTTTCCTGATGAAAAAAGCAAGGCTACAATTTTCGGGTCCTTGATCCGGTAGACAAGTCCGGGGAATTGCTCAGGTTCGTATTCAATATTCTCAAGGTTTAACGTAATGACGACTTTATTGAGGTTGATATATTTCCCGATATCGTACGAGCAAACAATATTCGTAATCGCCACCCGCGGTTCATCATAGGTTTTAACCCCGGCCTCGTTCATGGACTTGATTATCAGTGCAAGGCCGTCGTGGAGTGCCTGTTTATCCCGGATACCGGTGAGTACCACTTTTCCGGAGGAGAAAATCAAGGAAGCGATCTTCGGCTTTTCAATCCGAAAAACAGCCCCGGGGAACCGCTTGGTATTGAGTTCACAATTCTCAATTTTCTTAGAGATCTCTGCAAGATCTATGGAATCGGCAATTGCCCCTGAAGCAACGATATTCTCAATTTTTAATGAAGCGTACTGCTTATCGGCCATTGATTACTATATGCTTGCTTTTGCATCATAATACTAATGGAGAACCTTTATGTCCTCCAAAATGTGGTCCCACCACGGAGAAAAAGATCATTTAAAAGTCAAAAACGACATATTTTAATCTGATTCTTATGGCTGATTCGAGGAGCAACCTATCCAGTTACACGGAAGAATATGCACGTTTTTCCATTCCAGTCCCTGAACATTATAATTTTGGGTTTGATGTCATCGATGAGTGGGCAAAAAAAGACCGTAATAAGCTGGCAATGATCTGGGTTTCACAGAAGGGTGAAGAGAAGAAATACACCTTCCAGGACCTGAAAAATCACTCGAACCAGGCTGCCAACATTCTCCTCAAATACGGGATCAACAAGGGAGACCGGGTCCTTATCATGCTCCCGAGAATTCCGGAATGGTGGATTTTTTCGATTGCCTTGATCAAGCTCGGTGCTGTAATCTGTCCCTGTACGACCATGCTCACTCCAAAGGATATCAAGTACCGTATCAATATCGGGAAATTCCGGATGGTCATTACGAATCTGGAAAACTCATCAAAAATTGAAGAGATATGCGATCAGTGCCCGACTCTTACTGCAAGGTTCCTGGTGGATGGAGAACTTGAGGGGTGGGCAGGTTACCCATATGAACTTCTCTACCCTGCCCCGGTTTCCCATCATACGGTAAGTATGCCCGAGCTGAAGCGTACCAGGCGCACAGACCCGCTCCTGATTTATTTTACGTCAGGGACTACGGGAGAACCGAAAATGGTCCTCCATGACCATAGTTACCCGCTCGGTCACATTGTTACCGCACGGTTCTGGCAGGACCTGCAGCACAATGACCTTCATTTCACACTTGCTGACACCGGTTGGGCCAAATGCGCGTGGGGCAAGATCTTTGGACAATGGATTGAAGGGGCTTGTATCTTCGTTTACCATTTTACCGGGAAATTCGCTGCAACTGAACTGCTCCCGCTCCTCGAGAGATATGAGATTACGACGTTCTGCTGCCCTCCTACGATCTACCGGATGCTAATCCTTGCCGACCTTGGCAGGTTCGACCTTTCTGCGCTTCGGCACTGCTGCAGTGCGGGTGAACCCTTAAACCCTGAGGTAATCAGGGTCTGGAAAGAAGGGACGGGACTTCCGATCTATGAAGGGTACGGGCAGACTGAAACGGCATGTTGTATCGGCATGTTCCCCTGTATGGAACCAAAATTCGGGTCCATGGGGAAACCTTCGCCCGGGTGGATCGTACAACTCCATGATGATTGCGGGAACCCGGTAACTGCGGGAGATGAGGGACGTATTGCGATTAAACTCGACCCGCGTCCTGTGGGACTTTTTGTAGAATACCTCGATAACCCTGATGAAAATAATAAGTCATTCATCAATGGCTACTATTACACCGGCGATAAGGCCTACTGTGATGAGGATGGATTTTTTTGGTTTGTCGGACGTGACGATGATGTCATTAAGAGTTCCGGTTACAGGATTGGGCCTTTTGAAGTGGAGAGCGCGCTCATTGAACATCCAGCTGTACATGAAGCCGCGGTTGTCGGTTCTCCTGACCGGATCAGGGGATTGATTGTAAAGGCGTTTGTTATCCTCAATAGCGGGTATGAACCATCAGAAACACTGGTGAAAGAGTTGAAATCCTACGTGAAGCGGACCACGGCACCATACAAATATCCTCGTGAGATTGAATTCGTAACTGATCTGCCAAAGACAATATCAGGAAAAATCAAGCGAAATGAGCTCCGTGATGCAGAACAGAGAAAATACCTCGGAGAGACCTGAAGGTTTACCTTATTTTTTTCCAATTTAGCGGCCTGCTGAAATTTTCTGAAATTTTCGTATCTTTTACAGAACGCCAGTATGTCGATCTCCCAGATCCCACCTGATTTTTGAAAAAGTTACATGGGTCCGACACCTTTCGGAGATATAAATAACAGCGCAACTTTCAGGCACTTGAAAGTGAACGAGACAAATAGAATCGTTTTTCATGTAGGGTGTGTATTCAAAAAATGGCTAGCTTCAAGGGGTTTTTGCCCTTTCGCAGCAAGAACACGATAGGCCTGAACATGCAGCAGGGACTCCCCATTACAGCCAAGGTCCGAAAAAGAACACCCTGCCATTGACCTGACTCTAAAGTTAATAGAAGAATAAAAACCGGAGAACCTCTAGAAAAAACAAAAAATGGTGAATTAAATCAGAGGTCCCTGCCACGACGAGGAGGTCTGGACTGTTCGGATTCGGGTTCAGATTTCATCGATTCATCTGGGTGGCTGCCCATGTGTGCCTGATGCGAACCACCTTTTCTCTTCATAACGAAGAGTCCGACTACAATGATGATCACAATGATGATCCCGATAACGAAAACCACGTCCATGGGAAACGGGGCTGATACTGATGAAACAACGATATAGCTCTCCTTGACTTTGGTAGCAGGGGCGCCTCCGGAGGGGGCTGTCTTTAAGGCCACCGAATAATTACCTGTCTTTTGATAGCAATGTACCGGGTCTTTCACGGTTGCATTTGTCCCATCCCCGAAATCCCAGGACCATGTGATTGCAGCGGTACCGGTTGAACTCTCGGTAAACTGGACACATAAAGGGGCGGGTCCTGTTGTCAGGTTCGCAGCAAAATTAGGGACGATAACCGGAACCGGGGTTGGTACAGGTACCGGGGTTGCTACCGGGTAAGGGACAGGTGTGACTGGTGGCAGGACGTGGATGAAACCGTTGAGGGTTTTTGTGCTGTTGTTATTATACGCATTGATCACCAGCAATGTAACATTATAGGTGCCGGGTTCGGCATAGGTCATCACCGGATCGCGCATGGTAGTAATACCCGGATTTACCGGCGATCCGAAGTCCCACTGCCAGGCCACGGGTGGGGCACATGACGAGTTGTCAGAGAACATGACCCTGAGGGGTGCAGGCCCTTCGATGGGTGTTGCTGTAATATCTGCTTTTGTTATATTCGGATAAAAACAAGGGGAATTGTTCGCAGACGCATTTTGCGTGGCTCCCATTACTACTGCAGGCATGGTCGCATTAACGACCGTTGCATTCTGGACCGGGGCCGTAGTGATAACAGGTGTAACCAATACAGTCAGGGTTGCGTTTGGGGCCGTAGTTGGTATGACAGTGGGCAGCGCGCTTGTTACAGCTATAGGAATTCGTACGCTTACCGGACTCTGCAAAGTTTCCACGTTGCTACCCCCTGCATTTACGGATGTAAGTGTAATCGTATAGTTCCCGGCTATTGGATACGTATGCTCATAACTGGTTTTCAGGGTATCGTTCGACTGCTGACCATCACCAAAGTCAAGCACGATGAATTGCGGGGCACCCCCGCTTGCGTTAAATATTGGGTATATAGTCACCGTATGTGGCGCGATACCATCAGTTGGCGTAACAGTGAACTCAATTTTTGGGGCCTTTACTGCGAGTGTTGCTACGACCACCGGGGCGGTAGTTACGGGGGGGATATTTTGAGCGACCTGTTGTATCGGTAGCCGTGTTGTTGGTGGCAGCGAAGTAACCGCAGGCAATGTATTTGTGCCATTGGAGAACGTCCCACTGGCATTTTCCGCCAGGGCCGCAGGAAGGAATAAAGATAGGATCACGAGCAGGGTTGCAAGAATTGTGATGAATCCCCTGCGTTTCTTGTCGTGGCCCATAATCCTTTTATGAGATGAAGATGAGAACATGATCTTCTCTTGAAAATGTATTAATATTAATTTACTGAAACGTTCCCGCGACCTGATGAACCACGTCCTGGAATAGCAGGATATGGTTGAGGGGCCGGCATGAAAAATTCCACGGTGCGGTATATTCGGATTATCGGGAAATATTCAGGCGTTTGTAATTTTATTCGGATTAAATACGGCAGAATTGCCCTTTTCCAGAAAAGTTCCCGGCTGACATTCTTGTCACTCTTTTGTTTGCTGAACATTCTGTTGAAAAATGAAACCGTCTGATCAGATTAACCGGAGTGTTACAATCGAAGAGCATATTCCCCGGTAACCGTATGTTGGTTCCTCTTACTCTCTGACAGGGGTGTTATGGTGCTGATCTGAAGATACTCCTGCAAAAAGTTTTTAGTCAATTTGAGGCGTGAAAACTCCACAACTTTCATTCGTTGTGCCTGATACGGACCCTATAGAGATTTTATCTTTTCTACTTCAGGTTCACTGCAACGGTAGTCAGACCACTCTTATTGCCGCAAGAGTCTACCGAAAGGCTCTTTTAGTGCACCACGAAACGATTCAGTATGGTGCGCTACTCAGTCACGATGGATGACCAGCTCACGGAAAAAATAGATGCTTCATCAGAAGATCAGGGCATTTCTCGTTCTGAATGGATTGGTGAGGCATGCACCACGTATCTGAAACATGGTGGTAACCAGGACATCTGGGTTCATCCGTCCGGAGAACATGCAAAAGGTGAAAAACATGATAATCAGAATTTGCATAGTATTTTAGATTATGATAAGACCTATGAAGATTTCAGGATAAAAGTCCCGGAATTCTTTAATTTTGGGTTTGATGTTGTCGATGAATGGGCTAAGAAAGACCGGAACAAGATAGCGATGATCTGGGTAAACCAGAACGGGGAAGAAAAAAAATTTACATTCTGGGATATGTCGCGGCTCTCGAACCAGGTCGCCAACATGTTCATCAAGTACGGTATATCGAAGGGTGACCGCGTCCTCATCATGCTCCCAAGAGTCCCGGAATGGTGGATATTCACCCTGGCGCTCATTAAACGTGGTGTTGTGTATTGCCCTGCACCGACAATGCTTACCTCGAAGGATCTGAAGTACCGCGTTCAAACTGCCGATATCAAGATGATTATTACCAGCATGGAGCATGCCGACAAAGTGGACGAAATTTTCGATGAATGCTCGTCGCTTTGTGCCCGCATGGTAGTTGACGGTAAACGGGACGGTTGGATCAGTTACCCGGTAGAACTCAACTATCCTGCACCAGTCTCGACCAAACTCATTGCACTTCCCGGTATGAAAAAGACGAAGTCTACAGACCCACTTGTAATTTTTTTCACATCAGGTACAACGGGAGAGGCCAAGATGGTAGTACACGATCACAGTTATCCACTCGGCCATATTGTTACCGCAAGGTTCTGGCATGATGTCCATTCAACAGATGTTCACTTCACGCTGTCCGACACAGGATGGGCCAAAAGTGCATGGGGTAAACTTTATGGACAATGGCTTGAAGGGGCCTGTATTTTTGTATATGATATCCGGAGCCGCTTTAATGCTACTGAGATCCTCCCATTAATCGAAAAATACGGCATCACAACTTTCTGTTGCCCTCCAACCATCTATCGGATGTTGATCCTTGCCGACCTTGATAAATTCGATTTCTCAGAGCTCCGCCACTGCGTCAGTGCCGGTGAACCCCTGAACCCTGAAGTGATCAAGGCATGGAAAGACTCTACCGGGCTCACTATTTATGAAGGTTACGGGCAGACTGAAACGGTACTCTGTATCGGTACATTCCCGTCGATGAAACCAAAATTCGGTTCCATGGGAAAACCGTCCCCTGGTTGGCATATCGAGCTCCACGATGACGATGGAAAACCAGTCGCCATCCATCAGGAAGGCAGGATAGCAATTAAAACAGACCCGAAACCTGTTGGGATGTTCGATGGATACCTGTACAATGATGAAGAGAACAAAAAGGTATTTGTTAACGGTTTTTACTACACTGGCGATAAGGCCTACATGGATGAGGATGGCTATTACTGGTTCATTGGAAGGGATGACGATGTAATAAAGGCATCAGGGTACCGTATCGGTCCGTTTGAGGTGGAGAGTGCCCTAATCGAACATCCGGCAGTTCAGGAAGCAGCTGTTGTCGGAGTCCCTGATGATGTCAGGGGAATGATTGTCAAGGCGTTTATTGTGCTGGCCCCCGGGCATAATCCATCCGATACGCTGGTCAAAGAATTACAAAACCACGTCAAGCACGTCACAGCACCCTACAAATACCCACGACTGATAGAATTCACCGTGACACTGCCAAAGACCATATCCGGGAAAATCAGGAGAAAAGAATTGCGGGAAGCTGAATTGAAAAAATATCAGGATGGGCAGGGCGGCCAGGAGTCTTATCTGCAACAATGAAAGATCTCTCCGGTAGAACACGCGATAATGCAAGTGGTGAAATTGAATAGAACTACTACATTTATTTTCTCGGACGTTTTACTATATCAGGCGCGAAGGTAGCCTAACCGGGTAAACTGGGATCGTTTCAGTGCCAAATAAAAGGATCCGGCATAAGGCGATGTCGTACTCAGCGCAATTCGTATAGGTGAGCGAGGGTAGCCAAGCCTGGCCAACGGCGATAGGTTCAGGGCCTATTCTCTTAGGAGTTCTTGGGTTCGAATCCCATCCCTCGCATTGCGTATAATTTTTTTCCTTCTTAAAAATCCATTGTTTTAGATATTTCAGGACACGCGCTTTCATTTCGGTTGTTCTATTAACCTTGGTTACTACCTGCCTCCGCTCATGCCGCAAGGAAACACCGATGAGGCCTGGCCTCATGCTTAACCAATGAAAAACCAGATAATTTTCGCCCCCCAATACCTAAATGGGTAGTGCAGATTGTCATTATTTTGGAGTTTAACTCCGTTAAGAAAACTAACCATTGAATTGCCATCGAAGGCTGAACTGCAACCGGGATCGCGTATGGAAAAGAGACCTTCAAGGAAATTCATCTACCCATATCATTCAGGAAGGGATCAGAAATGAGAACAAACCATCAGGTTGCCGCTGGTCTTGATGTTCATAAGAAGTTCATCCAAGCCACTATTCTTTGGATCAACGAAACCCAAGAAACAGCGACAGTTTCCAAGAACTCATACGGGGTTACTTGGACTGAAAG
>JAPKXR010000014.1 GCA_026394715.1 Methanomicrobiales archaeon
GTTCGTTCTGTCGTAAGAATATCTGTCTTGCTCTTGAAATTACTAAAAAAGAGATGCGTGAATATCACAACTTCCGGTAAAACATCCCCGTCTTCTCAGCTGCAACCCGTTCAACCATCCCTCTCACATCGATCAGCACCGGATGATCGTTCATCAGGGAACGAATCTCCTGAACGCGGAATGCGCCACCGCAATAATCATGGCATCCATCTTCTTATCCAGTTTCAGTAACGGCTTCGCACCAAAATGCTCAATCACCAATTCAGGAAGCAGAGGATCATACCCGTACACGTCCACATCATACTTCTTGAGCTCATGCACCATCATCTCGACCGGTGACTCCCGGATATCCGCGACATCTTCCTTGTAGGTTAAACCCATGATCAGGACACTGGAGCTCTTGATCGTCTTCCCGACCTTGTTCAACCCTTTGACCGCCATCTCGGCAACGTACTTCGGCATCGAGTCGTTGATGGAGCGCCCGGCAAGGATGACCTGCGGGTGGTAACCGACTTCCTTGGCTTTCTGTACTAAATAATACGGGTCAACGGGAATACAGTGACCGCCCACAGGCCCGGGGCGGTACTGGTTGAAGTTCCACTTCGTGCCGGCTGCTTTGAGCACCTCGTCAGTGCTGATACCGATCCGGGCGAAGATCACGGAAAGCTCGTTCATGAGGGCGAGGGGGGTGTTGCACCCCGATCGATCATGTTCCGGTAGGTTTCCCGCAGGTTTTGGATCTGCCGTTCATTCAGGGCATCAGATATCCCCTTGCATTTCACATGGAACCGTGGGACTTGTTGTATCAGGATGCTGGAAAAATTCTCCGGTATATCACTGGATACGTAATACTGGGTCTCCACCCGGGCTTGCCGCGCTTCCTCAACCAGATCACATTCTTCCAATGTAAAAAAACCTGCGAGAAGGACCTTCATGATTTCAAAGGTACAGGTATGATTTTCAGACCTGATCCCGATCTTCATCAACACCGCATACAGGGAAAAATACAAAGAATAGTATCCTGCAGAAATTTTCCACTCAAGAGACGTAACGGAGTGCATAGCTTCCATGGCTTCTTCAGATTTTTTCAGGTAAGCAAAAGTGAGGTTCTCATTCGGTTCGATAAGTCGGATGCCATTTTTCTGCCGGGAACACCATACCAGCCGGTCATTCATGCCAGCACCTCCCGGACGAAGGGTTCGGCATTTTTCCATACGACATGATTTTTTCTTATTTCGACAAGGAGAGGATCCTGCCGCTTTGGAGCGGCAAATGCAGAAGCTGGATATTGTTTTAAATTGATCTCCATATCATACATTTTTCCGATTTTTCTAATCTCTCTCTCATCGCAGCTTCCGGCAACAAAGAGATCGATATCAGAATCCTTATTTTCTGTCCCTTTGGCATAACTCCCAAAAAGGAGTAGTATCCCATTGGCATAGGGATAGATTTTATTCAGGATCTCAGAGATGTAGGGGCTTTGTTCTATGAAACAGATTTTTTTATAAAGTTCAGCCAGAATAAAATACTGGATTGCAATCTCTCCGTTTTTTATACGGAAGACCCGTGTCTTACCCCGATGAGATGATACAAGTACCTGTTTTATTTCGAGTCGGGAAAGGACGGTCTGGGCAGTTCCGTGGCTGATTGGCAGGTAGCAACAAATCTCCCTGATATGAAATTCCCGGTCATACCCGTTGGAAAACAGAGCAAGCGTATTCAAATCATTTTCACAG
>JAPKXR010000294.1 GCA_026394715.1 Methanomicrobiales archaeon
GTGGAGAAGTGCAGATAGTCACGATCATGGATGGGAGGAAAAATTATTGCAACTACATTTATTCCCAGTTCCTCCTCGATAAAACCCGGATTGTACTGGAAGAAAACACTGCCATTCATGAACAGCAATTCCTTGAATTAAACGATCAGTACTTCCGCCTTGTTGAAGAATTGCATTCCAATGATCGTGCCAGGGTTTGTCTTGATTTGATACGCTATCTTAAATATTCTGAACTCCGCAATCAATTTCACCTGATAAAGGAGGATTATCCGAAGATGGATATTTTTATTGAATGTGATGAGACCGCTCATCTTTTATGGCAGGATTTTGTTGAGATTAAATCCATGGCATTCCCAAAACGAAGAACTGAATTTCAGAGAATTAAAAGAGATTTCCTCGATTATGTGATTTCTGTTCCAAAAAACAAAGCACAGGGATTATTCAGGGAAGATCTTGGTATCGGTAATATTTCAGTGGAAGAATTAAGTTTTCGATACGACCCTCACACGGGTTTTACTGCTTGTGATGGTGGGACGTTGATCCTATGATCCTCCACACCCTCACCCTGACGCTTGGCTCTACCAGGACGATCCACGGCTCCGCTTTCGAACTTCGTGGTTTCTTCGCGACTAAGTTCACCGAATATACAGAACTTCACCACAAACAAATACCAGATTGTCGAGCGTGGTATCTCACTCAAGGATGAAGAGTTCGGTATTTCAGAGAAGATCCGATCCTATGAGTTTGCGACACCCTGGCTCGCCCTGAACCAGGAGAATTACTATAAATTTTACGGATTAAAAAATCACGAAGAGCGGGATGAATTTCTTCGTAAAACCCTCACCGGTAACATTATCTCGATGTCTAAATCTTTTGACTACCAGGTCCCCGACCGAATAAAGTGCGATTTGTCGGTACAGATTCGGAAAGACCATCTAAAAAATGTAAGTGTGATGACCTTTACCGGAATATTTCATACAAATTTTATCATTCCAGATTTCCTAGGCATAGGCAAATCCGTATCACGCGGATTCGGGGCAGTGAGGCAACTCACAAGAGCAGACCTGGTTGTGTGATTTTATTGCAACTCGTCATTAATACCAGGGGTGCATATCTCAAGAAGAGCAATAACTGCTTTCTTGTCAAAAACGATGAGAAGGTGTTTGAGGTATCTGCTGAAAAAGTGGATAGCATCCTTATCACTACTTCCGCAACGATTACCACCGATGCAATAGAATTCGCGGTCGAGAATAATATCGATATTATCTTTCTCAATCATCATGGTGATCCCTATGGGAGAGTATGGCATTCAAAACTCGGAAGCACCACACTTATCCGGCGACAACAACTTGAGGCAGAGAGGGGTGTTATCGGTTTTAATCTTGCCAGGGAATGGGTATTTATAAAGACCGATAATCAGATTGATTTTCTGAAGGATTTGAAGAAGAACCGCCCGGAATCAAAAGATCTTCTTGATGAGGCAATCGAAAAAATGGAGAAACTTAACCGGTCTCTTTCAGAGATGACCGGCCCTCTGCAGTTTAAACGGGGATCTATCATGGGTATAGAAGGCATGGCCTCTCAAACGTATTTTGATGCGATCAGTGCGATTATGCCTGATAACTGGAAATTCAAGGGAAGAAGCAGGGACCCGGCCCATGATGCATTCAACTGTCTATTAAATTATGGGTATGGGGTCCTTTATTCGCAGGTAGAACGTTCCTGTATTATCGCCGGCCTGGACCCTTACATGGGCTTTCTTCATACTGATAATTATAATAAAAAATCATTCGTTTTTGACCTTATAGAGGTCTTCCGGATATATGTTGACAGGACTGTTGTGGGACTCTTTTCTAAAAAACATGTTTCAGAAAAATTATTTGACCCGGTACCCCGTGGGTTATATCTTAACAAAGAGGGGAAAGCCATGTTGATTGGTGCAGTTAACGAGGCTTTTGATAAGGAAATTCAATATAGGGGGAGGAATGTAAAGATTCGGAATACAATTCCACTGGAGTGCCACCATATCGCGAACAACCTGATAAAGAAGGAACTGTAGCCATGACCATGGTGTGGGTCGTCTACGACATTTCAGAAAATAAGGTACGATCTAAGATCGCCCGGATATGTCTCGACAAGGGGCTGTATCGCGTTCAGAAAAGTGTTTTTCTTGGAGATCTCAATACAAATGAGCGTGATTCTCTCGGTCTTGAGTGTGAGCACCTGATCAACCCTGATGTCGATTCAGTTTATGTTTTTCCGATGGATGAAGACTCTTTTAAAAAAGTAAAACTACTTGGACAGGCATTTGATAAAAAACTGGTCAGTGATGAATTACTCACCAAATTTTTCTGATTGTTATGGAAGAAAGTGATACGATTATTACGATATCAGATGTGCTTGAATACTCTTTTTGCCCGAGGTTTATCTTTTACATGCATTGCCTTGACATTCCCCAGCATGAAGAAGACCGGTTCAAAGTTTTGAAAGGGAGAGAAGTGCATGAGGAGAAAAAGAAGACGAATCCAGAATACCTCAGGAAAAAATTAGGTGTAGTTGATAAGGAGCTCGACGTATTTCTTGCTTCAAAAAAGCATCATATCAAAGGAATTGTTGATGAAGTTCTTTTTCTTGATGATGGGACCGCTGCGCCG
>JAPKXR010000095.1 GCA_026394715.1 Methanomicrobiales archaeon
TGCTCTGCTTATCGCAGGCCTCCTTCTCTACCCGGTTTATCCCCGTGCGGGCCCACTTATTCTTGCCCTTGTTGCCGGCATCCTCTCCCACCAGTTCCTGGATTTCATGTGGACAGAGCCGGTGAACTGGTCCTGGCCTTATTTCGGGCCGTTCCAGGGATACGTCCCGCCCGGTTTTCTCCAAAACGCTTTTTTTGCAGAACTTCTCAACCCCTCCGAATGGATTGCCGGTATTATTACCCTTTTTCTCCTGGCCCAGTCCGGAGTTATCCCTGCTCCAGGACTGGTCCGGTACAGCAGGGGTGTAGCAGTTGCAGGAATAGTGTTCTGCGCTGCGATATTCCTTTCCAGTATATTCCTGCTTGTTTCGCCCCTCAAGCTTCACCTCTGTGCTTATGAGACCATTATTACCAGCCTGATCATTATCCCCGGATGTTGCGCTCTCTGGTATCGTTGGCCAACACCACTTCCACCATGATACAGGGGAGACAATCCAACTGGTGCGGCCCGATGACTACCCCATTTCAATATCCACACATACACCCGAGGGAGAAACCATTCCCTGATACCCCATCCGACCACAAACCCATTGAAATAATGAAGTGAACACATTTAACCAGCTATGAGGAACTCGCCCAGGGACTATCCGTCCGTGCATTCATGGAATTTCATCACAATCGAAGGGGCTAAACCGGAACCCTACCCGGCTGACTGCCCGCGTTCTGTCTGCTCACGGTGCATCATGTGCAGCCATTTCGCCTGGTGCGACCCGGATCCCGACCTCGATTGGTGCAAAAAAAGTTATGCTCCTTGATAATCTCACCTCTTCTTCCGAATGGAACATTCCCAAAAGATGACAATATAATATTTGTGCAACAGGGAGAAAGAGCTGCTTCCACGATTGGGACAATGCACCTCGTCACAGCGAAATTGCAATCCCCATCATGTTCATGAAGAAGAAGAGATCAACCCATACGTAGAGCCTTCGTTTGCAGAGATTATTGAAAAAAAGATGCTTTCAACGTTCGGGATTTCCGCTGATGGCATCCGTGGTATCCCCCCTATCGGGTTCTTTGAATTCCTCCAGCTTGAGACCAATGCCCGGCTTTCTTTGCCATTTCGGCGGAGTCCTGGAGGAGACCTGCATCCTTGGTGTCCCCTGTGTCACCCTCCAGGAGAACACGGAGCGTCCCGAGACTATTCTTGTCGGTTCAACTATACTGGCCGGAACTGATCCAGACCGCATCAGAAAGGCTGTACACGAAATGTTACAACCACGTGCCAAGTGGTCCAATCCATTCTGCGATGGGAAGGCAGGTAAAAAAATTGGCTGTGCCGGAACAGCGGCTAAAATCATCAGGTCTTGTGGGTGGAAACGGGATACTTATACCAGACCGATTTTAGTTTTGATCTGTTGAATGTCCTGTTCGATCACAGAAAGTTTCCGGTCAAGGTATGAACGCAGATCCGTTCGAAGATCGGTAATCTCACCTGTAATTGAAGTTTCCATGTGATCCATTTTCTGAAGCATCAGGTCCTGTTTATTTAACATCTGGTCCTGTTTATTTAACATCTGATCCTGTTTTTTATCAATGCTAATAATTGCAGGAATTCCTTTGGAAAGCTGTTCGACCTGTATCAGGTGCATGTAATCGATGATGCTGATGACATATCCGGTATATTCCTGAAAAGAAACGTCTGAAACGATCGCGTCAGGAGGGGACTCACTTCGGATACAGGAACTAAAAGCCTCGATCATGGAGGGCTCTCCCTCAGCACGCATGACCACCTGTTGTTTTTCGTATGTCACTTCATTGCTTGCATCAAAT
>JAPKXR010000295.1 GCA_026394715.1 Methanomicrobiales archaeon
CCTGCAACTTTTAATCGAGTTAAAATTCAGCTGAAATAAGAGAGATTGAATCTTTAATCGGTGATCAATCATTAATCCCCCTACATAGCACAGCAATCAGCGTGCCAGGAAGTCCCCGGTAACCCCTGAAAAAATAAATACCCTCTATTTGTTAAGAGCCGTCCCGATTGCCTGCGAATACCGGGTAAGCTATGTCTCAATTTCGGCTTTTATCTCTCCCGATTTAATTGCCTCAGTGAAAACCTCGTAATCCCGTTCGGTCTGATCCGCATATAAGCGGGCGAACGTTCCAATTGCCTGATCAAACACATCGCTCTTTCCAACATACCCCGATACCGTCGCTGCATCGCCTGAACGTGCATGGGCCCTGGCTAGTGTCCAGCCACATACCTCGGCGTAGCGGCCCAATTGTATTGACGGCATCATATCGATATCAAAGGAGTATTTCATGTCCCTGAGTTGCCTGATATAGAATTGGCGGTGTTCTTTCCCTGTTCCCGTCGCCCACCCAAGAAGCATATCACTTGCGGACTGCATCAGCCGCTGCCCGACGACAACCCGCTCTCCATGATGTTTAAAAACGCTTTCTCCTGCGTACGGTTCGAGAACAGATGCATTTGCCTCTTTTATCTGGAGAAGGAGGGGATCGTTATCTTCTGCCATCAATAATGCTACACCACACATAGTCCCGACACTGCCAACACCGACGACTTTTACGGCGACGTCCTCAAACCGGTAGCGGTCCAGTAATATCCGCCGCTCATAAGGCAGTGTTTCACGATACTGATCAAAGATTTCAATCAGTCTTTCAGGAAGTTTTAATTCCTTTGGTGGATGGTATATCAGCGGCGGCTGATCAACGAGTGCACGCCTCCCATTAATGACCTGGGTAATTTTCGGAAAAATACTTTCTGTTACGCTCGATTTCGCCTTTTCAGCCATAAGCTGGCGTCGGCGTTTTGATTCTGCGTCCGGTGCCGAAGCAATAAGTGTTTCAGAATCAAGTTTGGCATACCATACATCAAGTACTTTCATCGAGGAGAATTTTGCAATCGCTTCGCGATACGCCTGGATACCCTTCCGGGTAACCATTTTACAGTCTTTTTCAGAAAATTTATTGTTCCGGGAAGCCACGTAAAAACTTGCCGCCAGACGCTTTATATCCCATTCAAATGGTGCAGGCAGGGTCTCATCAAAATCGTTGATATCAAAAATAAGATTGCGTTCAGGTGTTGCGAACATACCAAAATTTGAGAGATGACAGTCCCCGCATGCCTGTACAATGATATCAGTCGTTGTTGTTGAGGCAATATCCATCGCCATGAGAGATGCAGAACCCCGGAGGAAGGCAAAGGGGGATTTTGACATGCGACCATAACGGATCGGGATGAGGTGCTTCCACCTGCCCTCACTTGACTTTTTTACCACCTCAACAGGATTCGGACGGTCTGAAGCAGGTTCAAATTCCGCATGGGCCTCTCTCGGAAATTCTTTCCTCCTGTCCTTTCCCTCCTGTTTGCGCTGGTCTCTCATTTTATATTCGGTGATAAACCTCGCCATATCATATTCATCCCGTTCGATTGTAACAGCGGGATTAGTTTTTTTCATTTTATGATTCTCCGATATTCTTGTATTTCCCCAACGCATTAAAGGTTATGATGATAAAAAAATGTTCAAACAATTGATTTTTTTTAGATTACGGTATGGCCAATGCGGAATCTATCAAATCATCACGTCACGTCCCATCTTTTGGGTACTCACCCTTTCCTGCAAGGTACCAGATAGAAGACTGGCAGCATCGGATAGTAAACTCCAGGATCGCAAATTTATGGCGGTAATTAAAAAAACGTAGATCCTGAGACGAAACCTTCTTGTAACTACCCGGTAAGATTGCGTTGTAGCTCCGTTACAGCTCGGATTTAATAAGGCAATATGAAAATTCGTATCTAAAAAAAGGAGTATCGGGGGTTTATAGACCCAGGACTTTCTTCTTTGCAGCGGTGAATTCATCGTCAGATAGCACGCCTGATTTATTAAGATCTGCCAGTTTTTGTAACTGGGCTATGGTAGCATCGTCCATACCACCAGCTGCCGGAGCCGCTGCTGCTGCAGCCTGGGCTTCAGCTGCACCCTGCTGCTTTGCGTCTGCTACCGCCGCCTGCTGCTGGGCCTGTGCCTGGGCCTGTTGTGCACCCTTCTGTTGTCCCATTTTCATCCCGGCTACCAGCATTAAACCTCTCCCTCTCATTTCAAACACCTGCCTGTGCTATAAGTTTCTGCTCTACACTTCTCACTATCTCGGATGGGATACGGCCCATGTCGACCAATTCAGCTTTCGAATTGAGGAGGCCTTCCTTAAGATGGATTGCCCACGTATTTTCGTATAACAGGATAGCCGCTGAACTATTGTTCGGTAAGACTACGGCAATCGCTTCGATATCGTCAATTGAGAACCATTCGCTGGCTTTTGCAGCGAAGGCACTGAACGCATCTCCCTCAACCCCACCGAGGTTCTTTGCTTCAGTAATCAATACATTACCTTTCTGGTCCTTCATTACGAAAGCAATGTCGATAATCCGAATGGTTTTATTTTGTTCCAGCCTGGCAAGTTCAGGGACAATCTCCCCACTGAATTTGTTCCCTGGAAACCTGACTACAACATAGTCCACCGGACCCATGATCCGGCTGGGTTTTTGAATAACGTTTGATGTCATACAGCTCCTGATATTGTTACTCTCGATATAAGAGATCTGTGTTTTCAATTACCAATGTATCATAAAAAAATGTTCGTATGGTGTAAAGGGGGAGGATTAGAGGGCATAATCAGCCAGGATCTCCCTTAAATTGGTATATTTAGCCGTTGACGACTATTCATAATATTTTTGTTGATGTTAGAAACAGTAATTTTTGAAAACTATAATCAAATCTATTTCTTGTAATCAGCAGTAATTTTACCTGCCTGGATAGCATCGAGAAATCGCTCACAATCCCGTTCTGCCTGGTATGCATAGAGTCCTGCAAAGGTCCCGATTGCCTTGTCAAATACATCGCTTTTCCCCAGGTAACCTGAAATCATCGAGGCATCACCAGACCTGGCATGGGCACGGGCCAAAGTCAGTCCACATATTTCTGCATACCGTGACAACTGTAGCGACGTCATGCTCGCAACATCCGGGGAGTATTTCATATCCCGGAGTTGGCGGATGTAAAAATGGATTCCCTTCTGGCTCGTTGTCCAACCGAGCATCATATCACTGGCTGACTGCATCAGTCGCTGGCCGATGACAACCCTCTGTCCGTGGTGCGGGAACTCAGTTTTTCCTGCATATGGTTCGAGAACAGAAGGGCCTGCTTCCTTTACCTGGAGAAACAGGGAGTCATTCTCTTCAGCCATAAACAGTGCAACTCCACACCGCGTCCCGACACTTCCCACACCAACGACCTTGTAAGCGATATCTTCGATACGATACCGATTGAATAGCAACCGGCGCTCATATGGCAGTGTCTCGCGATAATTCGCAATTGGAGTCAAAACGTTTTCAGGTATTTTCTCTTCAGGAGGTGGATGATAGAGCAGGGGGAGCTGGTCGATAAGACGCCGCCTGCCGTTATGGACCTGGGTTATTTTTGGAAATATATATCCCCCTACGCTTTCTTTTGCCTCATCCGCTATAGCCTGCCGTTTTTTCCTTGCATCAGCATCAGGTGCCGAGGCGATGAGGGTTTCTTCATCGAGCCTGGCATACCATATATCGAGCACATTCATCGTGGAGAACTTCGCTATTCCTTCCCTATACGCCCGGACACAGGTCCGTGTGATAGTCTTGCCGTCCTTATCAGAAAATCCATTATTAAGGGCGGCGATAAAAAACTGGCTGCAAGACGCTTGATATCATATTCAAATGATGCAGGGAGGGTTTCATCGAAATCGTTGATGTCAAAGATCAGGTTTCGCTCAGGCGTGGCAAACAGGCCGAAATTGGTGAGATGGCAATCTCCGCAGGCCTGTACCGTGATGCCCGTCATCGGGGTCCCTGCAATATCCATCGCATTCAACGAAGATGTGCCCCGGAAAAAAGCAAAGACACTCTTCGACATCCGGCCATAACGGATGGGGATCAGGTGTTCAAGCCTTCCTTTACTCGACTCTTTTATTACTTCAACCGGATCCGGCCGGTCTCCCGGCGGTTCAAACTCGGCATGGGATTCTCTTGGGGTTTCCTTACGCCGGTCTTTTCCCTCCTGTTTCCTTTGTTCACCCGTTTTATAATCCGAATTAAACCGGGTAATTCCAAACTTATCCCTTTCGACGGTTATAACAGCCTTTATGACTTTCTTCATGACTCCTCCAATCCTGTCCGGCGAATGTTTGGGTGACAGGAGCACTAATTCCTCTCCCATTCAGCCTTTACAGGCGGTCAACCAGCAGACGATTATCAACACCGATGGAATGATACATCCTACCCCATCATGCATGAAAAGGGGAGATTACCCCGCCAGACGAATGCGATAATAACCAGATCGAATCCCGGGTATATAGTCTCTATAGGTTGACAGAAGAGGGAGACCCAAAATCCCGGAAGGGTCAAAAGAAAAATTCAATCACGAAAAGATTATACATGAACGTTCTGGAAAATTCGAAGCATGGATAAATCCTGACCATTTTTTTAATACCTGTGACAATTAATTTCTACAGGTATGCAGACTATCGGAAAAATTGTTTC
>JAPKXR010000312.1 GCA_026394715.1 Methanomicrobiales archaeon
AGTAATCCATGGAAAGACCACGAGACACATCACATTTTCCTGCAAGGAAATGGTGGATGGGCTTACTTTGATCTGCGAAGACGATGGTGTTGGGATCTCTCCCGAGATCAAAGTTCATCTTTTTGAGCGAAGCGTCGGTGAAAACATCCACTTTGGGCTCTTCTTTGTCCGTGAATGCCTTTTACTCTCCGGTATGACGATTGCTGAAACCGGCGAGCCCGGCAAAGGCGCCCGGTTTGAGATCACGGTACCGAAAGGGGCGTACCGGTTCACGGGAACCGGGGGATAATAAACCGGAAAAATAAGGCTCCCCGCTCATCGGTGGGGGTAAGATCCCTTCAGGGAACCTGCTATCGGGCTTCTGTAATACAAAAAAAGGCTGCTTTATAGAGAGCCGGCAGGAGTCTGCTGGTATTATTACCTTTCATACCGATCCAATTATATGGATATCATTCAACAGGGAACAACTCTTATTATCCGGGGTCGTCGTCTTTCTGAGTTGGACCTTTTTGTATGCCGTGTTCTGGATATCCTGACCTCTTATTCCCCCTACGTGATCGTGAGCGGATATGTGGCAATATTATTTGGAAGGACGCGGAGCACGGAAGATGTTGATCTTCTGATACCGATATGCGATGAATCAACATTTCTTTTACTCCATGACAAATTCATAGAACTGGGTTATGAATTTTTGAATGCCGAAAATGGTCATGGGTTGTACGCAATCCTTGCATCCGGTTCTGGAATCCGTCTCTCTGAAAAGGATGCATTCATACCCAACATTGAGATTAAGTTCACCCGGAATGAATCTGATGCATATTCATTCAAAAACAGGATCCCCCTTATCATTAATGACAGGACCTTCTGGATAGGTCCTCTTGAAATGCAGATAGCCTATAAATTATGGCTTGGAAGCGGGAAAGATATTGAAGATGCAATTTTTATTCGCGAGATCACCCGGGATTTCATCGATGAAATGCTGTTACGGGATTTCTGCTCATCCTTTGGAGTGAACTATGATCCCACCTGATCCGGAGTTGCGGCTGCAGAACGGGAGAGAGCGGATCTGGTTTGTTAAAAGATCGGCTGACTGGGTGAGATCTGTCCCCAATGAAGTATGGAGTGAAAGACAATGTACCTTAATAAATGCCCTTCTCGCAAACAGGGAAAATATGCCAATCACCAAAGAACAGTACCTTAAAATGATCGAGTCTGCACAACGGAATTCAGACCGGCGAACAGGATCACCGGTTATGCCGTCCCGGACGAAGATTGCCCCCTAAAAGAGTCCTTGCAGATGCGAGGACGGAAATGATCTTTGAACAGGGTGTTGATAAGCACACCGGGCTCGGGTTGTTCCTTGAACGGGAAATCCTCTCGATCACCGACATCACGATTACTAAGAACGGAGAGCCCGGCAAAGGCGCACGGTTTGAGATTACGGTGCCGAAGGGGATGTACCGGTTCACCGGTACCGTGTAAATAGATCTGTGTATT
Source organism: Methanomicrobiales archaeon (assembly GCA_026394715.1). Lineage (GTDB taxonomy): Archaea > Halobacteriota > Methanomicrobia > Methanomicrobiales > Methanospirillaceae > CAIKOD01. The sequence continues at coordinate 1,498 of JAPKXR010000312.1, forward strand.
TTTAAGCTCAATGAATTTACAATTTTTGAAATTCTTCAGGAGAAAGCCCAGATTCTTTGACAATTGCAAGCAGGAATTACCGTTCTTCGTTTCGTGACAGGGTTGTACCAGATTTCGTGACTTCCCTTTGCCTGCCGATCAAACACGAAACCTGCAATCTTTAATTTTCGTATCACCTCACGGGTGGACAATGATGGGACTTTGGTCATCGCATTATACCATCACGCTGATCGGGATCTTGATATTTTTAATCATTTTAGTTGAGGGCAACAAGCGCCCGGGCAGGGGATCACCATGCTCAATATAGGATTCGATCAGTTTTCGGGCAACGTCCTGTGCGATCTCCATCGTTTCAGCAATGGTCCGCCCCTGTGCGACAAGCCCCTGAATACTTTCGCTTGTTGCAAGATAGCCCCCTCCGTCAAGTTTCTGGATATTGATTGAAATGAGGTATTCAGACATGGGATCTTCATCTGCTCCTGTGCTTGTAATTTCCCGGGTGATAATAATAAGTTTTTGAGCGGCACATCAGCGGGCATCAGAGCAAGTTTTTCCTATACCGGCATTCATTCTGATCCGGGAGATTGTAAAAAAAAAGAAAGACGGTTATAGGGATCTCCGCAGAGGACAAAAAGAAACTTTTTACCCGGGGTTTTGGGAAGAACACCGGGCTCGGGCTATTCCTTTCCCGTGAGATCCTTGCAATCACCGGCATCACAATCGCCGAGAACGGTACACCGGGCAAAGGCGCCCGGTTTGAGATTACTACCGGTTCACGGGTGCAGATCGTAAAAATTGAAGACTAGACAATCCTGGTTTAGTATCGACGATTCATTTCTATCATGGATTTATCAGCAAGCTCCTTCATCCGTGATGACATCCCTTTGGGGGGCATATTATCTTTATTTTTCATTGCATCGGCAATCTCCATTCCCAATACAAAGATCGCATATTTATGTTCCGTCTTGCTCCTGTAACGCTGGGAGGCTGTAATCTTTAAGGCGTTGTATTGGGAAAATTTAAGTTTCGGATTTATTGACTCAAGATAATCCTTTACGTCAGAGAGCATCTGGTGAAGTTTTATCAGTTCAGCTTTACTCATTCTGCCACATCAGACACTACCATAGTTTTACCGAGCATTATACATTGTGCCGAATGATGGGTACTGGTTTGCGGATGCCGGGAAAAAATAGCGAGCGCCGGGATCAATCCGGTGCCACATCTTCAGCGGGCACAAACAGCGGCGC
>JAPKXR010000297.1 GCA_026394715.1 Methanomicrobiales archaeon
TACGCATCGAGGGTACCAGTGCCTCCAGGGGGAGTCTCATCTTTGTCCGGGAGATCCTTGACATTACCGGCATCACGATCAAAGAGACCGGTGAACAGGGGGAGGGGGCCCGGTTCGAGATGGCGGTGTCGAAGGGGGCCTACCGTGAGAACCCGGATACAAAAGATGTGTACGGAGGGAAACCATGAAAACCCAGCTGACGATTCCTGCCCCCAGGAACCGATGGCTGCCCCTTATTCTCATTGCCGCCCTGACCATCGCCATCTTTATCGTCAGCATCATCTCGCTGCTCTCCGGCAGGCAGACCATATTCCAGAACCTGTTCTACTTCCCGATCATCCTCGCATGCGTGTATTACGTGAGGAGGGGCTTTGTCTTCTCGGTGATCCTTGCGTGTAGCTATTTTGTCCTGATGGCCGTTTTCTCAAAGGACCTGGTCGTTCTTGAGGGTGCTCTTGTACGGGTACTCATCTTCATCCTTGTTGCGGGTGTCATCACCTACCTGTCCATGATCAGGATACGGGCGGAAGAAGCGCTCAAGGAGAGCGAGGAGTTTAACCGCGGGCTGGTGGAAAATATGCCAAACCTGGTCCTGGTCTATGATCAGGACCGGAAGATACGGTACGTGAACCCGGCAGCCACAACCATCCTTGGATACTCAGCGGAAGAGATGCTGGGGACTGATATCATAACGTATGTGGTCCCGCACCAGCATGCGGAAATTGCGGCAGCAATCGAGGAACGTTTCTCTTCGGGCAGGGGAGAATCACTGGAGATAAATCTCATCACAAAAGCAGGGCAGCACCTGACGGTAATATCAAAAGGTACACCCCTGCACTTCCGGAATCAGCCTGCGGTTCTTGTTCTGCTCGCCGATATCTCTGATCGCAAACGTGCGGAGGAGGAACTGCGGGAGAGCGAACTGCGATACCGGCGTCTCTTTGAGAATATGCTCGAGGGGTTTGCGTATTGCAGGATGCTGTATGATGAAAAGGGGCATCCGGCAGACTTTGTCTACCTGAATGTCAATGCTTCGTTTAACAGGATTACCGGGACAACGACTATCACCGGGAAACCCGTCACCGAGGTATTCCCGGGAATCAAAGAAACATTCCCGGAACTGTTAGAGATTTATGGACGGGTTGCGATGACAGGTGAGCCGGAATCCTTTGATCTCGATTTTAAACCGGTAGGCAAGTGGTTGCATATCTCGGTATATTCCCCCCATAAAGAATACTTTGTAGCCATTTTTGACGACATTACCGAACATCGGCTGCTCGAACAGGAAATGAAGTTCCATGAAGAGGAGCTTCGGCAGTTCTCGATGGCTCTTGGGATAGCAAACAAGAAACTTACCCTACTCTCCGGTATCACCCGGCATGATATCAATAACCAGCTTACGGTGCTCATGGGCTGGTAAATGATATCCCATCTGATTTGACGGTGTTCGCCGATCAACTGGTTGTCAAGGTCTTTTATAACCTGATGGACAACGCTGTGCGGTACGGTGGGAAGATCACGACCATCCGTTTCTTTGTAGAGGAATGCGATGGTGATCATCTCATTGTATGCGAGGACGATGGCGGTGGTGTTGCTGCTGATGAAAAGGAGAAAATCTTCGAGCGTGGCTTTGGGAAGAACACCGGGCTTGGTTTGGCCTTATCAAGGGAAATCCTCGACATCACCGGCATCACCATACATGAAAACGGTGAGCCGGGCAAAGGAGCACGGTTCGAGATGGCGGTGCCGAAAGACATGTGGCGTATTGCGGGGAAATAATACATAATGGCAGAAAAAATCCGTGTCCTCTATGTCGATGACGAACCAGGTCTTCTTAACATAGGCAAACGGTTCCTTGAGAGAGAGGGAGCGTTTGCAGTTGATACGCTCACTTCCGCCATCGAGGCACTGGCTCATTTGAACAGCGAGGGATATGATGCCATTGTATCCGACTACCAGATGCCGGAAATGGATGGGATTACCTTCCTCAAGCAGCTCAAAGCCTCGGGGAATACCGCACCGTTCATCATCTTCACAGGAAAGGGACGTGAAGAGGTGGTCATTGAAGCGCTCAACGAAGGTGCTGATTTTTATCTCCAGAAAGGCGGAGAGCCAAAGGCACAGTATGCGGAACTTGCGAATAAGATCCGTTACGCTGTAACCCGGAAGCAGGTGGAAGAAGAGCTCTCCGAATCACAAAAGAGGACCGCAGATATTATAGAATTTCTTCCTGATGCGACATTCGCCATTTCTAATGAGGGGGTAGTGATTGCATGGAACCGT
>JAPKXR010000066.1 GCA_026394715.1 Methanomicrobiales archaeon
GACCGTGAGCAGCGGGCGAACGGCGAGTATTATTATTACACGGACGATGCAACGTAGTGTAATAATAAATAATCCATACCAAGCAGGAAAATAGAACCCTTTACGGGGTTTATTTCTCATCTTTTGCGCCCATTACTTTTCTGGAACGGGTTACAACACCAAAATGCACAAATGTTCCAGGCACTACCAAGATCGTGCGGGTATATACCAGGAATCCGGGATAAGAGCTATGGTTCATGCGGATCTACTGCCCGGTTTGCCATACCATGATGAGGGATCCCGAAAAAGTGTATCTGTGCTACTGCACACCCTTACCCCGGACCCATTTAACCCAGTCATCGCCATCATTGAACTGCCTCTATCCAAAATTCTCAATATTCGCAAAGCTCGGTTTTCCATAGTAGGGGACATGCGGGAAACTTTCATGGGATATAGTATCATCTGTTTTCGCCGCGGATTGTAACTCCTGCAATTCGGTTGCTAACGCACCCATTCCTTCATTAATGGCTTCCCTGATCTTGGATGAAGAAAGTAAAAACCTATTGTTAGTTCTAATCCAACAATTCCCTCATGTGGAAGATTGGTGGCAGGCCGGACACATTTGACAATCCTCTTATGCGCAGCAATACAAAACGAGGAGTATGGTAACGGCGGGGGCAGTTACATCACGGCATGGATTTACCCTCCTGCTCATCTCGATTTCGCTTGCTGCGTTTATGACAGCACTTGACGGGACTATCGTGAACATCGCGCTCCCCACAATATCCGAGGCATTCGATGTTTCTACCAGTATGGTAAGCTGGGTATCAACTATCTACCTGCTCGTCATCTCGGGGTGCATCCTGATCTTCGGGAAGGTCTCCGACCAGATCGGATTCCGGAAGGTCTTCCTCTGGGGATTCCTGCTATTTTCCGCAGGATCATTGTTCTGCGGGCTTCTTCCCAATTTGCTCGGGTCATTCCCTGTCCTGATCGGTTCGCGGGCGTTCCAGGCGGTAGGAGCTGCCATGATCGCCGCGATTGGGCCCGCGATGGTCACGGCCTATTTCCCGATGGAACAGAAAGGAAAGGCGATGGGGATCGTCCTGACGTTCTCCTCAATCGGGACAATCGTCGGCCCGGCAATCGGAGGCGTGGTTTGCCAGTATCTCTCATGGAACTGGATATTTTTCATTAACATCCCGGTAGGAATCATCGCGATTCTCCTTGGTGCAAAGGTGATCCCAATGACCGGGGTTGTGAAGCGGACCGGGGGGTTCGACCGTGCCGGTTCAGCTCTCATCTTCGTGGGGCTCGCGAGCCTGCTCTTTGCCCTTTCCGAGGGAGAGACCTTCGGTTGGACAACTCCTGCAATCATCGTAGCATTTGCACTCGCCGTGCTTACGCTCGGTGGCTTTATTTACTGCGAGCTCCGATCTCAGGATCCGCTCCTTGAACTGCGCCTATTTACACGGAGGAACTTCCTCATGACCAATATGATCATCGCACTGATCTTCTTCTGCTATGGCGGGCTCAACTACTTGTTACCCTTTTACCTCGAGTATGTCCACCATGACGTCCCTTCCGCAGCGGGGTTGATCCTGTCGTCGCTCTCGGTAGCTGGCGGGATCGCGGGGATTCTTGCAGGAATGCTTTACAACAGGACGGGTGGACGGTTGCTCTGCATCTTTGCCGGTATCTCGATTGCTGCCGGGTTCCTCATGCTGACGTTGATCCGGGTGGATACCTCTACCGGATTCGTGATCCTCTGTCTCCTCCTGTTCGGTTTCGGGATGGGCCTCATGCTCACGCCGGTATCCAATATGATCATGAATTCGGTAGCGAGGAAATATCAGGGCATGGTCTCTGGCCTTATCATCGTCGAACGGTTCGCACCTATGTCCATGGGAATCGCTCTATTCAACCTCGTTTTCATCCAGGGGGCCATTACGGTTGCCACTCACAACGAAATTACGCAGATGGCGCCCGTGAATATAAGGATTGAGACCCTCATGACAGGTTTCGACCTGGCTTTTTTCTTTGCGCTCCTGGTCGGCATCATCGTCCTCATCCTTGCTATCGTTGCACGCCAGGAGACGCATCCCGACTACCAGCAGGGGGGGTGACGAGCCACTCTCGCCACCGTTCCCCGCATTGCAGCAGGGAAAATTTGAATTTTATCGTTTTAATCGCGTTGCAACTTTTTTTCATTGCATCATTTTCACCCAGCGCCCGGCATCTCTCGATATATCCCTATGCAGATTTTATAACATGGTTAATGGAGATGAATGGAAAGGTAACTAGTGCCGGGAAAAAAGTATCGTGTTACAGCCAGATTTGATAATGAGGATATGATATTTGTCGATTTTGGTGTTGTTGGAATACCAGAGTTTCCGCGTGTTCGCGTCATTAAACGGCGTGAATAGGTTGTTATCCTGGCGGGGGATTGACCGTATTGCACCTGTGGAAGAATGAGTGTTATGGCGGGGGATGTCATGTGTGCCAGTATTATCGGACATGGGGTATATGTGCAACACGAGTAGGGGAACATACGGCCCCAATCCCGGTCGCCTGCATATGGCCTGATATCTGTCTATTCATTCCGTTGCAATGCAAACCCGCATGGGTATCACGCAGGACAACATTCTATCAGTATGGATTGGCAGAAAAAAACTCTAATCCTGACATTGATGCATCCTATTTGTAATCAGGTGGGTGTTCACCAGGATTATTAAACGGGTATCCGGTTCTCATGACCAGGTCCTGCTATCTGTTTATTCCACGGTGTGGTGTCGCGGCTCGGATTGAGTTTTTTTTCTGATCGTCAATGTTGCCAAGGTTATTACCAAAGAACATTGATGAAAAAGAGGATGGGTTCATACCTCGTCGTATTTAATAAACGAGAATCCCCCCTAATCTGGATGTTTGGATTATAGTTTACGGGATCTTCGTAACATTATCACCGCACCTGACGAGACAACTACTGCAATTACTGCCAGTCCTGCAGGAAGAGAAGCTTTTGTCCTGCTGGTTATCGGTGTTTGCGGGCTGGTACCTGTAGTTATTGCCTGACTCGGTACCTGTACTTTCGTCATCGCCGTGATTGGAGAGGACGGTGTGGATGTCGTTGATACACCCGTTACATTTTTTTTGTTCTGCACGGCTAGTAAATATCCTGGTGAAATGGAAATCGCCTTGTCAAACGCCGTGATCGCGTCACTGGATCTATTGAGCGCTACCAACGTTTCACCCTTGTAGTTCCATCCGGGTGCGTATTCAGGCTTGAATGTCAATGCTTTCTCATAAAGTGGCAGGGCATCATTATATTTCGTTAAGGCCTGGAATGATCGGGCTTCACCATAATAACCGAGATATGCATATTCAGGATAGATTTTAACCGCATCCCGATAGGCTATTACTGCATCGTCATATCGTTTCAGTCCAAAAAGGGCATTTCCTTTTTCAAGCGTAGCTTTTCCATAATTTGGGGAAATGGCGATCGCCCGCTCAAAACTAACAAGTGCGGAGGGGAAATCTGAAATGGCATTATAGGTATAGCCTTGGCCGGCCCATGCCCGAGCTTGATTCGGATCAAGTGCTATCGATTCATTATATACATTCAATGCTTCCTGATACTTGCCTGCACCAAATAATTCATCACCTTTCGTGATAAGAACCGCAGCTGATTCAGCGCTGACGGCACACGGCAGGCTCATTGACAGCAGAAATATCAGTATAATAATTACATGGTACTTGTTCATGAGATCACCCTTTCAGCCTGGTTACTGTCCATAAGCTGTATGTGGGATACTATCGGTTTCAGATATAATATTTTCTCCAACTATTCCCTGGATCTCATGCTCATGGTAAAATGCGACGAAAAAGGGCGCTCATCGCAATTATGAGTGCGTAACGATTGAAGGTGTAAAAAAAATGAATTGGTGGATTCTGCCCCAAAGGACACGCCGGCGGAGGTCCAGTGGGTATTGACGCGATTGCCCCTAATATTTCTGCATTTAAGGACTATTTCCAATTCAAACGTTTAATTGCGTTTGATTTCATTTGCGGATATCCAATGTTCTGGTTATCTACTCCCACGGAACTGCGTAGAAGATCTTTTTTAATGGCTTGGAGAAAGAGATTGTTCATTCTTTTCTCAGTAGTGGTGTTCATGCGGGCATCTTCCCAGCCTTGGGTAACGGGTGTCGAATCGCAAGCGCTATACTCCCGAGGACGGCGGGCATCAACGCACCTTCACCAGATCAGACCGTGGGTCCCCCGCGACATTTTTCTGAGTCGCCATTACAACGTATTGAGAAATAATTATCAATTGACACCAAAAGGTATCGCATATCGAGAAACGATCACCGATTTAAAGTCCGGTGCCCGGAACCTTTGTCCGGTCCAAATCATCATTCCCAATTAACACCATCGGCGATGCAATTTATTTCAGATATTCCACCCTCTTTCCTGAAAGGCTGATACAAGGATGGTTCAAACCCAAAAAATAGTAATTTTAATTTATACCCCTATGGCGGATAAATCGCCGGGGCCGGTCATGAACAACCAGTAACCTTTTGTCGGAGACATGAGTCGGGAATCACTGAACTGCCCGCTCCCACCGTTAATTATCTGGATATCATACTGATAGGCGGTCGTATCGAATCCCATTGCCTGGGTCCAGTTATTTCGTACCGATATCAACGTATCACGGGCAGATGCGGGAATTGTTCCGGTAAAACCGATCAGCTCCCATCCTTTTACAAGTTTACGCGTGGGTGGGACCTGTAATGGGTTGGGATCGAACTTCAGCGGGACCGTTGTCGGATATTTTGAATAAATCCAGAACCCGTACAAGGGTAAAACCGGTGTATCTTCGGATACGGGGACCCAGTTCCGGATGACCCCGTCATATTCCCATATCGTACGACCTTCTGTCGTCACATTTTTGAAAATCGACCCGGTATCATACCCTGGAGCAAGCTTTTTCGGTACTGACACCATGTTCCAGCCTACGCCGAGGGTGATGTTGTCACTGGAGGGGGGGGGCGTATACGTGTGAAGCGGGAGGTAGTCCGTGTTATCTGAATCATACACAAACGGTGCATTGCAGAAACCATCACCGCGGTCAGGGGTTACCTGTGACCACCCGGTGCCGTCTGGTTTCGCCCAGTAGTTCCCGCCGAGGAAGGGGCCGTTGACGATGTTGGTGCCGGTGGTTTTGGTGATGTTCCAGGAAGACCCGGTCACGAGCGCATTCGAAAGGTCGACATTTTCATTATTGGAGAAATAATTGTTCCAGATGGTGACATTATTCGATTCCAGCATGCCGATTCCGGGTCCGTCGTTGTCCCGGATCGTGGAACCGATGATTTGGATTGAATCTCCCTTAACCACAATCCCCGATACACCATTTGTTTCCACCTTTACGTATTTAAGGTCCGTCTGGTGAGCATTGTCCAGTTCGATGCCAAGCATGGAATTTTTACTGGATGTCACCTTTTCCATGTGGAAAGAGTAGCAGTTCTGCACCGATATCCCTGTTCCCGCACCCCCTTCAGGATCGTTGTTTTCAGACGCCACCGAGTTACGTATCTGCACTCCGTCTGATTCACGAATCATAAATCCATTGATTGGATTCAGCGTTGCGGTGCAATGGTCTAACAGGACGGCATTGCTTGAAAGAATATTAAACCCAATGGTATTTCCGAGGGCGGTAACGTTCGTGATAACCGCCCTGTCTGATCCTATCAGGAATACCCCGTATTGATTGTTACGGAGTTCGAGGTCACGGACCGTGAGATTAGGGCAGGAGATGCCATAAACCACACCTGCATTCGTAGCGCCATCAATAACTGCTCCGGTTTGCCCGACCAGGTAGTAAACCGGCTTTCCATTGACGGTGTTGGTGGTGTCGATCTGGTGGTGGTAATCCTCTTCGTTTTGACCATTCACTGCAAGATTCAGTTCATTATCTTTAAGGGTATTGCCCTGGAGGGTTGAATTCTGACTGGATTCAAGCAGGATCCCGTAACCACATTCTGATACCTGGTTGTTCTTCACCAGGTAGTCATTGTTACGGAGGAAGATCCCCCACCCGCTCCCCGATATGTGGTTATCCCGGATCGTGCAGTTCATGACGGGGGCCTCCTCCCGGGCTGTCATGAAAATTCCTCCGTTTCCGGAATTGTCATGGAACTCGTTTCTGATTACCCGCATACCAGGTGACTGGTCATTCCAGACACCGGTGTTGATATTTTTATTGATTGTGCAGTTTTCTACCAGGACGCCAGGGCAGTCATTGAGAAGGATCCCATACCCCCCGACGAAGGGTGGATTATCCCCCCATCCGTTGTGACTGATGTTCGAATCAAGAATATAGGTGCCAGACGAGTTGGTTAGCGTGACACCTGTTCCACCCATGGATATCCCGTGATCGATGTATGGGATGTTATCTTCTACGGTACAGAGGCCCATCGTAAAGTAAGGGGACTCAGCAACGAGGACCCCCCTATTATTTCCGGTTGCCGAACAGGACCACAGCAGGCCACCATGCTCAACCCCGAAAACTTTAAACCCAGACTCCCACCCGGTGACCGAGAGGTTTACCATGGTGATATTGGAGAGGGTGACTCCATCCATGGAAGCCAGGACCCCGGTTGTATTCTCAGCCGATATACCGTTCAGTGTATGGCCGTCACCGCTGAGGAATACGTCAGATGATTGTATCCAGATGGCCGTCTCCGCCGTGGAATTGGTGAGGTCGTTTGTAAGCCGGTAGTGTCCTGGGGTTGAAATGATACATGGTGCGGTAATGGGGGTCCAGCCTTCTGGGGACAACGTCGCATTTATGACCGCGGTCTGTCCGGCGACCACGGTTACGTTCTGGTTGTAGTCCTGGTAACCACTTAGTCTCAGCATTATTGGATTCATCCCAGGACTGATCCCAGTAAGGGTATAGGGTGTCGTGTGGCCCGAGTTATTTCCGCCAAGGTAAATCTGTGCTCCACCTGGAATAGAACTGAATGAGATGGCACCCGTGGTCGGGGTTAATGTTGCATTTACCAGTGCAATTAGTTCGGCGATCACGGTCACGTTCTGGTTGTAATCCTGGTATCCGTTTAGTTTCAGCGTTAATGCATGTTGTCCCGCAGTAATCCCTGTCAGGGTATACGGTGTGTTATGACTGGTACTGTTGCCATCCAGATAGATCTGTGTCCCGGTCGGAGTGGAACTGATATAGATGGAGCCGGTTGTAACGATAGGTGATAGTATTGCCGTTATTGTTGTGGTCTGTCCTGAAGTCACAGTCACGTTCTGACTGAAGTCCTGGTACCCGTTTAGTTTCAGTGTTACTGCATGCTGCCCGGTAGTGATCCCAGTCAGGGTATAAGGTGAGTTATGGTTTGTG
>JAPKXR010000157.1 GCA_026394715.1 Methanomicrobiales archaeon
ATCCTTTTTCGGCCTGCCCCGTGCACTTGATTTTCGTTTCCTTTTCGAAGTGATTTCAATTGTTTTGAATTCATAATGTGGATGAACTTTGATCCAACGGTTTGCTTCATTGATAGCATCCTTTTCGCAGGCAAATTCGAGATTATTTAGGTGCCCGAGTGCACCGGGAATCTTCTGTTCCTCTTTGAAACGATTTTTCTTGAGAGTTTTCTCACCTGTTTTTCGTTTCTCTTCCGATAGGAATACCACCTGTTTCTGTAGAACTCCACCATATGTTGATTCGGTCTCATAGAAGGAATACCGGGGATCTGACGTAGGAGAGAATGAAATATCCTGCCTGAGCAACGCCTGCTGTTCTCCTACGGTTCCTGGAATCAAGGTGATAAAGAATACATCATCTGATATTTTTTTGATAGTATTTTCGGTATAGAACGCGGAATCTCCCGTGCAATAAAGCGGCTCTGAGAATTGTACCTGGCTCCTGAACCGGGCAAGCATTTCTGGTAACACTGCTTTATCGTTTTCATTTCCTGAAAGAAGTTGCATGAACAGTGGGACACCGATTTGATTTACAATGAGGCCGATTCCGAACCTGTTAAGTTCCCATCGGCCATCTTTCGGATAACCTTTTACGATGTTGATCGTTGCTTCATCGGACGTTTTATTATAGGCGCCGTGTACACTGAAGTTGGTGGTATCAAGATGAATTCTGTGGTAATTTAACTTGGTCTTGATGAAAACCTGGCTTATTATCTCCTGGAAAAGCTTTTCCGGGCCATATTCCTTGATCGCGTCAAGCGTCCTACCGATAACGTCATCGGTGAAATCTTCAGCGGTTATATCTTTTCCGAATAGGCGATGCACTGCTTTATTTTCAAAATATTCCGGGAACAGGTAGAGTCGCCGTTGGACAAATCCAAGGCCGTTTAAGATTAGCGCTTTTACGACATCTCCGTGGGTTACCTTATGATGTCGGTGTTTCGGCAGCCGATCATTGACCAGATCTACTATCTCCATCCAATCAATGATAGAGGCGATAATCCCAAGGTGTTCCAGTTTCTTTGAGAATGATTTGATGATGACACGTTCTGATACCATCGATTAGTATTATGTCTATAAGTTAACTAAATACCTTTAGCTAAAGGCTTAAATATATATAACACTAGCTTTAGGTTAGCTTCATTTAATTGACTATTTCAGGATTGGATCTCGTTACTGCGGAATGTGGGGTAAAAATTAAGATTAATTATTTTTAAGTTGCATCAGGTGAGCGATTGCAAAGGAAATCAGGAGATTAATTGTGTGGCGAGTTACCGCCACCTGTCTACCCGGTCTTATCCCCGTAGGAACACTAGCATATTGACCAGGGCAAGAATAGCATTTTTGTTTTTGAGTTGTTGAAGAAAAATATCCCCCGCCTGGCAAGGATGTTCATCTGGCCCAACCGAGATCTGATTAATCTTCACCTGGTCCGATCTTCAATCGTCATCTTGTCCCTTGTTCATGATTTCCTAGGTGAAATTCTTACACGAAGCCGGACAGTCGCAGACAGGGGGCATCGGTGGTATGGCTCTACCCTTTAGGCTTGGGGGCGGGAGGTGGATAGGGGCAGAGGCGGAAATGTTGTGTGAAATAGGAAAGACCCCCAGTAAAATTGCATAAACCGACAGAATAATTATGAACAAAGTTATTGTAAAGACCAGGATGTATTTTAATAGAATTGGGAGGTGGCTAAACCTCCCTGATCCTGTCATAGCACTGAAGGATAACAGCTCCCCTATTGCAATTCAGTATCAACACCTACGAAAACATCACTCCGGGATAAAATTAGATGCATGAAATACTGGAGGATATTTGGGTCCGGATAAATATCCATAAATCAATAACATTTCAACCCGTATCTAAAAGACAGGAATCTGACCCAACTGAACTGGGATCTTATTACAATGGACCATCTGACTTCACTTATTCGGCAAGATGAGAACGAAAACCTGGAATTTAAGGAGCAGTGGAACGACCACGGCCTTGAAGCCCTAGCGGCATTTGTCAATACCAAAGGAGGTACTCTGCTTGTTGGAGTGAAAGATAACGGGATGGTCATTGGCTGGACCGGTGATGACCGGGCACAGCAACGCGTTATTAACCAGGTTGTTGAGATCCTCCGGGTCCAACCGGCGGTTTCCGTCCAGAAGGAGCAGGGTAAGTCAGTACTGGTCATTGAAGTAAAACCCAGTTCCACCCTGGTCGCGTGCCGGGGCCGGTATTACCAGCGTGTCGGCAACACAACCCGCGAGATCCCAGCGGAACAGCTCGGCCACTACTTCATCGCAAAGCTTGGCGTGCAATGGGATAGTGTGACCAACGGGTATTCTCTCGACCTCATCGACCCGGCCGCGGTCAAACGTTTTCTTGAACTTACCCGGACCAGGTTGCCCTTCGCACGAGGTGAGGAATCTATCGAGGACGTTCTCCAGAACCTTGACCTGATGCGGGACGGTAATGTGAGTCGGGGTGCAGTGCTGCTGTTCGGAAAGAATCCTCAGTCACTGTTCATCAACTCTCAGATCCACATAGGCCGGTTCAGGGACGACATCACTATCATCGATGACAAACTCCTGAAAGGCAACCTCTTCGCCCAACTGGAGGGTGCGGTCCAGTTGTTCCGGACCTATCTCCAGGTCCGGTACGAGCTTGAAGGAACGTCCCGGGAAGACGAACCGCTCTCGGCAATGCAACGCCGGGAGATCTGGGATTACCCGATTGAGGCCCTGCGTGAAGCGGTGGTCAACGCCCTCATTCACCGGGATTATTTTTTGACCGGAGCCGAAATCCAGATCCGTGTCTACGATGACCGTGTAGTAATCACGAATCCCGGGGGTCTTCCTGAGGGGATTACGGTGGAGGAATTGAGATGTGAACATCACCGGTCCCTGCCACGCAACGCCCTGCTTGCCCAAGTATTTTATTATGGCGAACTGCTTGAGAAGTGGGGGACCGGGACCAGCCGCATGATTGCACTCTGCAGGAGGCATGGGATCCCCGAACCCGATTTTTCTGCTCACCCTTGACTGGTTCAGTGTGACCTTCACCAAAGACAATTACACTGAAGGGCGGCTTATTGCACTCGGGCTTTCGGAGAGGCAGGTCAAAGCTGTGCGGTATGCAAAGGAGCACGGGGCGATTACCAACAAGCAATACCGTGAACTTACTGGTATGAGTCCCCGTGCTGCTCTCAGGGAACTTACTGATCTCTGCTTGCGGGAAATCTTTTTGAAACAGGGAACAACCGGGAGAAATACGGTGTATGTTCTCATTAAAAATAATCCTCCTATAAACCCGCCATAAACCCGCCAAACACGCCAAGAACCCGACACAATCCCGCCAACAGAGATAAATTATGATGGTGTATTGAAACCGGGCCTTTTTCCTGTTGAGTGAAAGCAATGGAATATGATTCGGTGGTGGCCGCCCCCACCACTGATCTACCCCGCTGGCCGTCGAAGCGACACAACCCCAAAAAAGGGATCCGCCCCTACCCCACCACATCAAACGTCTTCGCATACGACGTCCACCACACGTCCTCACCGATGTTGACCCGGCCGTTGACCATCAGCCATAAACAGCGATCTCGTAATCACCGTCTCACAATACGGTGTTGCGGTAAAGTTCGGCCCCTCTGCATCGAGTGAATCAACCCCACACGTCACACCGGAAGCAGCGGCCCCGGCAGAGTGCAGCATCATGCTCTCTCGTAGAAGCCGGGCCCAGTGGACTTCACCTGGCTTACCGTATCGAAGTGGACGATATCGGAATTGTTCAGCATCTGCGAGTTCTCATACTGCGAAGGACCGGTGAGAATAGACCCATCCTGGTATCCTCCGCTCAGTACTTCCTGCCCGATACCAGGGTATGGTTCCACGATCTTACACGAACCACAATAACCTTTATTTCCAATCAACGCAATGTAAGAAATAAGCTGGAATATCCAGTTATTGGTGCATGGTCACCGACCCCCCCCCGGAAGCAATCCGGAACAACGGTATGATCCGTAAAAGGAGGCATGGAAATGTATTTTGAATCAATAAAGGAATTTTTGAACGTCATAGTCTATACCGTAGGCGCCGTTCATTCGATCTCGGAATTGAATAGCGGGCAAAGCATATCGGAGCCATGGTCGTGATCAATCATGGCAAAGAAAAATGGGCGAAACCCACGCAACACGGTATGCTACACGCTGATTGGCGATTTTGGAAATCCGGTATATCACGGAATAACAAGCGATATCAATAGGCGTCTCCGTGAACATACCCGCGATGGAAAAAATTTCTCTCGTGTAACGGTTAGTCCGAAAAGGACGAGGGCAAGAGCAGAGCAGGATGAGACCAGTGCGATCCATTCTCATCAGGACAGTAATCTCTTCGGCAATCCGCCTTACTACAACGTAGCAAAGACAAGGAAAACCTACTTTCGCTGGGGTTGGCTTTAATGGATTTTATCAAAGTTTTGAAAGGATTTTTTCGCAAAATCTTTCCAAAAAAGAATAACATTTTTGTTATTTCAGATC
>JAPKXR010000149.1 GCA_026394715.1 Methanomicrobiales archaeon
CCAAAAGATATTACGGATGTTATTATCGGGATGGTCCGGTCAATAGCCGCGGAGAAAACGATTTCAGACCTGGATGGTATCGGTATCAGTGCCGCCGGACCGGTGAATTCACACAAGGGCACTGTTCTTAGCCCCCCCAATATTGCACTCCCGAATATCCCAATGGTCGTCCCGCTCAGCGAAGAATTCGGTCTCCCTGTCCGTCTCGTCAACGATTGTCCGGCCGGTGCCCTCGGCGAGATGTATTTTGGTGAGGGAAAAGAGTGCATGAATTTTGTCTATATAACGATATCAACGGGAATAGGTGGTGGCGTTGTTTCAAACGGAAAAATATTGCTTGGCCGGAATGGAAACGCGGCAGAAATCGGTCATTTTCATGTTGATACCCGGTATAATGCCAAATGCGGCTGTGGTTGCTCCGGGCACTGGGAAGCGTATGCATCCGGCAGGCATATACCCGAATTTTTTTCACGCTGGTGCCTGGAACACGGCATTGAGATTACCGGGGAGTGGGCCCGCACGCCTTTTGGAATTTTTGAGGCAGTACGGACGGGCCACCATGGGCTCGAGGGTTTTATGGAAGAATTTGGCAGGATTAATGCCCGGGGTATATCAGATGTTATTGTTGCGTACGATCCATCACGCATTATCCTTGACGGGAGTGTAATTGGAAATAACAGCGACCTGTTACTCCCCCTGATACATACCTATGTTGACCGGTTCCTGCCGTTGCCGGAGATCAGGATGAGCCGGCTCAACGGCCTTGCGCCCCTGCTCGGTGCATCGGTGATAGCCCGTGGCTATGATACGGCGGCCGGTTCTCTTCTGGCAGGGGAGGAGTGAAGGCTGCAGGAAACCAACCGGCCGGAAATAGGAATAACCGGCGCCTTTTCCAAGTGGGACAGGCTGGGGCGGGAGGAACAAGCGAATTGAAAGAAAATTATTTTAATGCGACTCTCTCAATAGAGAATAGAATGAAAACTCTTCACCGGTCAAAAAAATCGAAAATGCTCGGAGGTGTCTGCGGCGGTGTCGGGGAATATCTCGATGTCGACCCCAACATCATCCGGATTGTGCTGGTCATCCTTCTTGCATTTGGTATTGTAACGTTATTCTGGCCGTTATTTTGTTTTGTGGTGTACTTGGCTGCCTGGATTTTACTACCTGAAGAGATGGAAGGGGTACCCCTGGCGGAATAATCATCATCCTGATCTGTATTGAACGGTGTCGGAAGCACAACCGCCGGGACTCAAGTAACATTTTCGTCCTGCCACGAAGTCTTTCGTTCCTGTTCCCGGATGGTCCTGCACCTCCGCAAATAGGTCTCTCCCCAAATCCAGGGTTTATAGTTGTCACACATCTCCGGTTTTGCCATGTGGATTGAGCAGAGGTATCGGTTTTTTGATACCCTCGAGAGAAATGGGCAGGCGCTTACGAGGGCACCTGTATCAGGGTCCCTCATCTCTACCGTAATGATATCCCCCAATTCATCGACCTGTAATCCGGAGCATTTCTTCCACGTCCCGTTTGCAAAGCAGGCAGAAAAATGGCGAAGTATGTCTAAACGGTCATTGGTAAGCCAATGGTAGACGTTCTCTATCGTCGGGGATATGGAATCACCAAATACCTTGCAGCAGGTACCACACTGGTCACAATCAATTCCGTTACAATTTTCAGTCATTTGTACCAACTATTTAGACCTGATACACGATAAAAACCGACTAATTTTTGAATCATCCCGGGAGAACCTATTGACTCCCGCCACGGTCCCCAAGGTGGTCCACCCTGGTGTTCGGTGTGTTATTACCACCAGGACCTCATTGAAATTGTCCAATAACACTGGCCGATATCGGAAACGAAGGCCAGGAATAAATTCCGGGAATATTTGGCTCCGTTTGATGGGTTTTTATCGTTCCATCCCTGGAACGAAGGTGTCACCGTCACGGCAGTGCGGGTTAAACCGGCTCTCGAAGGCGACACATGAATTTTTGTAATGAAGATGGTGGACCTATAAACGCCGGAGGTGAAAAAAAGGTGATTCGTCTTTTCATTCCCGTTCTAACATGGCCATCGGGCCTCATGCGGATTTATTTAACCGGTGTTGTGTTGATCAGGCGTTCACAGATCCGGGAGGCCGTAATCCATGCATATGTCTTTCCGTATTCGGAAACACTCGAGTACCACAGGACCGGGAGTGTATACCAGAGCAGGGCAAGCAGGTACTGGCCAGGGTCGTCTTCAAGTATCGTGACCAGGTTGGCGTAGTACCTGAGTTTTCGGATGACGCAAAATGCTTTTTCCCTGTCTATGGGCAGGTCCTTGGCGGGTATATCTGGTATCTTACTGAGGGTACTGAATGCGATAAAGCCCTGGTCCCACGCCGCCATCCTGCACACCTCCTCATCTGATGAAAATGACAGCATTTCTGTCCTGATAACGGTCTCCATCTTTGCGATATCGCGTAGGTTGTGTGAGATTCGCGTATCTGCAAAATCGATCAGCCACATATGCCCTTCCTGGTCAAGCAGGACGTTTTTCAGGTTAAGGTCACCATGTTGCGGGGCATTGTATGCCGGAGATGAGACGGTTATCCTTGTCGGCAAGATATGTTCAATGAAGTAGAGCGGGTTTTGGGATTGCCCGAGATTGCACGGAAGGGTTATCGTTGGGTCTGATGCAGTGGTCGCGAAATGAGACAGGGCATATTCCCTGGACTTTTCATACAATGGTGGCTTCTCGTATTCCTTGTACAGCGCCAGTTCACGCCGGACTGGTTGACCATACCAGGTGTTCAGCACAATACGAAAGAGGTGGTCAAAGGACGCCTCAACTTTCTCTGAAGAATTTGCCTGGTAATAATCTTCAAGTGAGATAAGCGAACTGGACGCGCCGCCGAGTCCGACAAAATTGTATAGGAGCCCCCCTGATTCCCCTACTTTCCTGTGCTGGATCAGTCGTGTGGAACTGTTGAGGATATAGCGCTCCACGTAATCGGTATACCCCCTGATTTCGTCTGAGATCATGGACCACGGCCCAAGTTTCATCACAAATGGCATTTGCTTCCGGTCTGCCCGGTCTATGACACTGGCCCGGAACACAAGGGAACCACTAAATCCCCCTGAAATCCGGGAAAGAAATACTTTTTTACTGCCCTGGTGGAGTTGACGCGTGATCGTTTCGTACTGATCAGTCCACTCCGGGCATGGTCTTTCAAATTCAATAGCAGGGCCATCATCAGAACGGAGGTTGTCAATATAGGAAACCCCGATAAGCCCTTGAGATTTACAATGGACTTCCTGAACCATTCCGTATCGTTATCTTCTGACCCGATCGGTTCCCGGTTTTTCGGTCGGTTTGCGTCAACAGGTGCTTTTTTAAGTGCAACCGTTTCAATGCGGCTGGTCTGGGCAAGAATTCTGACAGCCAGGACACCATTGTAACGCGCCCCCCGATTTTTAGCACGGGCACAGAGGACGGCATAAATTTCCCCGAGCGTGATCTCCCCGCCTGGACCAGTACCTGGCTCAACCAGGAGGACTTCATGGATATCTCCTTCAAGTACAAAAGAACAAGCAGAAAATACGCCGGGGATTTCTGGAATTCCCCCTGGTCCCTGTTGCCCTGATGGTGCAGTATTACCTGAAAGGACGTAATCGGCAGTCCCCCCGCCGGGTGGTGCCCATGCAATCATTCTTCCAGCTGCGACCATATCTCCGGTGACACTGACCGATTCGGCGGGTGAAGGACCGAAAGCACCAATACCTATGGCATAGTTACCCTGTCTGAATTGTGGGGGCAGGAGGTCTTCTGTTTTCAGGCCCGATAACTGTGCATCTTTCCAGGGACCAGAAGAAATGAGATCTGCCTTGCTATCTGAAACAGGATGATACCTGATGACCATAGAATTGCTCAATATTCCCGGGATGATTTTCCATTCAGTGGGTTTTAGTCCTTCCAAAGGCAGGTTCCCGAAGGACTGGATGGCATGTTCAACCGTTGCAGATTGAAGGAATATCCTGGCGAAGCCTGATATTTCAAGGACTTTTTTAGAGAAATCACCCGTTCCAGCAAGTATGAGCTGCCCGTTTTTCCTTTTCCGGACTTTATATCCTGCATGGAGTGCGCGGATGCCACCGCTGGAGAGGTACGGGACAGAACTCATATCGATGATCAGGTAGTTCTCATCTTCAGTTGTGATTCGGTCAATATATGGGGTGAGTAGATGGGCCCCCTCCGCATCCAGCCTGCCTTCCAGTGTGAGGACCGTGCATCCATCCCGTTTATGAACTGTAATCTCCATGATCCCTTACAACCTGATTAAGACAATCCGTAACTTGTTATGCAGATTCACCAGGTGAATAGTATGGATCTGGAGTTCTATCGGAATAGATGTTTTGGAATGAATTTGGTTGATGATGCCCGGGTACTCAAAATAAATACCCGCGACCAAAAAAATTACCGATATTTGCTTGAATGTCACAAACGCGGTTGATACATTTCGTCGTGATAGGAATCCGGCATAACCCGTAGTCCAAAGTCCTCTTGTTCAGATCCTTTTAGATCTCACATGAATATACCTTCACTACGGTCACCGGTCATTCAGGTCTCCGGTATTGTGGTACTGTTACTGGCAGGGGTAACCGCATCTTGTGCCGGGACCCTCAATTTCATCCCGGCGTATATGGCCACTGCCAACTTGTTCCGTTATGAATTACTTACCCCTGGCGGATTGGAAAAAGATGAATTGAATTTGAATAACCCTTAAATTTTTAGTTGGAAATAGTAACCGTGTCCTGACAACTCAACCAGTTGGATTCCGCTATCAGATAATACTGTATAAATCCAGGGATCTAAGTCCTGGCCTGGTAGGTGTCTGAAACCGGGTAATATTTCCGGGAAATAAAAAATGGATTCGTGGGTCTTTAATTTTTCCGCCGAAGAACGATTCCAGTGACAACAATACCAATTCCGAGAACGAACGAAATGATCGAAAGCGGGGCCTTTGTCGTAGCTGGAATTGCCGTGGTCAGAGCAGCCCCCGGAGCCAATGAATTTGTTGGGAGCGCGGTGGCTGCCACGGTTGATAGCGGTTTTGATTCCCTGGTTTGAGATGTGGTTGCAACAGCGATAGTCGCCTGGATACCGTTATGCGTGGGTGTCGAAACCGTTGCACCGGAAACCGCTGGAAGAAGCTGGACCCCGGTTTTTGAAAATACATCATCAACACCAACGGTATTGAAGGCCGTGGAGAGAGCAATTGCCGCCGCATTATCATTCACACTCCCGGTACCCGTGAAATTAAAGATGACCGCCCCGGTGTTTGTGTTCACGACTTCGCCAGAATATCCCCTGGGATTGATATTGAACCGGCTATCCGACCCGGGGTGCTGGATAAAAATATAATAGTACGCCGGTGGAAATTCAGCGGTATTCACACTTTTTGAATAGAAACCAGTTCCATTGACCGGCACATTTGTAATATTTACATAATTGCCTGCGAAAATCCACATACTGATCCCCGGTGTTAAATTTCCACCTTTCGCCAGACCACTAATAACAACCGTATCCCCGACTTTTGGGGTTGAGGGAGATACCGACACGGTGATCGAGGGTTTATTCAGATCGGTTGCGGCATTTGTTTCTGCGGTAACCGCGGTCATCAGCAGTAATCCTGCGATTATTATGAGATAGATGAGAAATCGTATGTTGGAAATTTTCATAATCAATATTATAGGGGTGAGATGAAAAAAGCATCATTCTTCTGAGTCTTCCGTTTGCACCCATGGTGATAACCGGAACGGTGTGTAGAATTGGTCTATTACCACGTTGTTTTGCACTGCCATTGTAGTAAAACAACCGAACCGGCCCGGTTTTGTTATCTTGTTCATCCCTGCAAAGGAGGTATAACGCGGAGAAGCAGATACCTTTTGGGGGGTCCCGGGCCTTTTGATCCCGTGTCCAACTTAACTCTGCCGCCCGGTTGTTTCACCCAGTCTTTCGCAGGACGAAATAAATGCACCGGCGCGCTGTGAAAACATCTTCAGATCTTCACAGAGTGCGAAACACCATGGTTTTTCCGTCCAATGACCCGCAAGGTTACAACACGTGGCTCCAGGAAGAATTGTTGTGAGTACGTTCTACCTTCCTGTTCGGCAGTCACGGATATCGTAGTTTCTGATGTCATCGATTAACCGTTCAAAAAAAGAAGCAATCGTCAATTGTTGCGAAGAATAGAAACATAACCCTAAATTACCCTCACTACCTGGACGACACTGAATGCGCGATAATGTCCTCCCAATCAATCGACCGGTTCGAAACCTCGTGAGAATCCGCGTTTATAGTCATCTTCGTGATTTTTCAACCACGCCGCCGCTTTTTGGTAACCCCTGTCCTCTGCCATTTTTATAATTTTCTGGAAATCCAAGGTGTAATGCACTTCCCTGTTGAGGGGGACGAGTTCATCATAGACCTTTCTCGGAACTTTAATCTTCTCAATCATATCAATTCCAGTTATTAGACCATAATAGTTTAAGATCCTATGGTATCGATCTGCCGGCAGTCCCACCGAATGCATGTTGTTTTCCCTGTGTGGCATCGCACTGCAACTGAAACGAATGGGCTTGTCAGAATGGAAATAATTCAATAAATCTTCCGCTAATGCATCAATTCCGTATGGGTGTGATCTCCAGCTGAGGGTGGAAAGAATACCCCGGTGTTGGAAATCGATTGGCCGCGAGTGAGGGTTAACTTAGCATCAATAGTTGTTGCAGGTCTGTTTGTACTGCCTGATAAGTGATTTTAATTCCCGGGTGGCTTTTGCGATATCATCAGAAGAGATAACTGCGGATATCACGGCAATACCGTCGGCCCCTGATGCGAGTACCTCCCTGACATTCTCTTTTTGTATGCCCCCGATGCCGATTACTGGGATTGAAATGTTTTTCCTGATTGCGGTAATGAGGGAAGTGCCATGTCCCGGACCAGCATCCGGCTTTGTTCCAGTTTCAAACACCGGGCTGACTGCGACATAACCGGCCCCGCCTGCTTCAGCACAAACGGCCTCCACAACGGATCCCACCGATATTCCAAGGATAAAACCTTCTGGCGCCAATTGCCGTGCCTCATATAATGGCAGGTCATCCTGTCCCAGGTGCACCCCGTCTGCACCGGATGCCAGGGCAATATCGATCCTGTCATTTACGATGAACAAGGTCCCGGCGCTGCGGGTGATATCCCTGATCTCGCAAGCTGCAATGAATAGTTCGCGCCCCGTCATTTCCTTATCGCGGAGTTGGATAACGTCTGCCCCTCCAGAGACGGCCTCTTTTGCGATCTGTTTATGTGTCAGCCCTTCCCGTAGTTTTTCGTCAGTAACTACGTACAGGTCGTATGGCATGTTTTCAGAGTTCCCTGATCTTTGCATCGGTTGCGAGTTCCGCAGGGGTAAGGTGCGACAACTGATCAAATAATGCGCTTTTAAAAGCGCCCGGCCCGGAAGTAACGGCTGCAGCCCGTTCACCTGCAATCCCGAATGCCGCAAGTGCTGCTGCGGATGCTTCTGCCGTGTTTCGCGAAACTGCTACAAATGAAGCGATAACAGAGGTAGCCATGCAACCGGTCCCGGATATTCTGCCCATCATCGGGTGACCGTTCTTTATGGTAATAATCTGGCGACCGTTACTTACAATGTCAGTAGCACCACTCATTACAATTGTAATTCCAGAATCATGGGCAAAATTTTGAGTAATACGATGGAGGTCACCATTCACGTCACCGGAATCAACTCCCCTGACATGTGCATCAGCACCAGCCAGCACACCGATTTCACCTGCATTCCCTTTCATTACAGATATCTCCAATTCTTCAATCAGACGTTGCATGAAATCGGTCCTGTAACTGGTCGCTCCAGCTCCGACGGGGTCTACGATTACCGGGATGTCAAGGTTATTTGCGGCTTGCCCTGCAAGCAGCATGGATGTCGCCTGGTACGGATCGAGGGTCCCGATATTTAGTACAAGGGCGCCTGCATGTCCTACCATCTCTTCTACCTCTTCCAGGGCATGAGACATCACCGGGGATGCACCAATACAAAGAGTAATATTGGCGCAGTCATTCACGGTGACGTAATTGGTAATGTGGTGAATAAGTGGCTTATTTTGCCGTATTGATCCGAGCATGGCTGAAAGTTTCATGGAACCTCACGGTTATCGTCCCTGGAAATGATATCTTTGATATCTATTCAGTAACTCAATTATTCCGGGTAACTATTGAATATTCTGCATGATCATGCCAATATTAAAAAAAATCCGCTTACTGCCCGGGGATTTAGGGCGACTTCCAGTATTGTCTGCCAGGTCCGCGCCCCTCGAATGACCTGGTTTTCAATCGCGAAGTGAACGGAGTTGAAGCCGTTGGTCCAGCATATCCGACGCGAGAAGGATCAGATAACGATTTCTTTAATCTCCTGCATCCAGTTTGGGCATGAATGTGCCAGGAGAAACTATTTTGTGTAACCTTTTGCATCTCCTCTACGTTTAAGGGCACTGAAAAAAAAGTATATTCTGCGGGTTGATCCGGCGTTTCGCACAATCATACTACCCGTTGGGGGGACGTCTCTCATGTAATAACTCAGTATAACGCAAGAACTAACTGCTGTCCGCCATCAGAACAATACCCCCAAAAATACTGAGTTCACCAGGCATTCTTATAAAAATCGGGGGGTTTTAAGCCAAATTATTACT
>JAPKXR010000104.1 GCA_026394715.1 Methanomicrobiales archaeon
TTGTCCTCTTCCGGTTTCATCCAGTCTTTAGCAAGGGATTGCTCGCTCATCAGGGCTGTTTTGGGGAGAGTTTCCGGATTATTTAATTCATCACTCCTAAGCATTCAGCGTCCTCGTTCATCGGGGTATCTCACTCATCAGGTCATCGACTGAAGAGATCTCTTTCACCCGGCCAGCGACAATATCGGATTCGCTTCGTTCTATAATTTCCATCGTTTTTGGGTTGTTGAGTATATCTATCGTATCAATAAGGGCTTCTCGATCAGTTTGTCGTTCCATAATATTCCTTCCCTGTATTCTGGAAATATCCCGGGAATCCGGGTCCATTGTAAATTGCCACCCCTGTATATTTTATAACTTTGGCAGGAAATACCCGGCGGCGACCCCGATCAGTGCGACTGTGATGAGGATAATGATCTCTATTATCCTGTCTTTTCTTTTCTCGCTTTTCTTCTTTTCATCATATTCAATAAGAGCGGGAAGCATGAGGTCTATTTTTCCGATTGATTCCCTCATTTCCTGTATTGACTGGTAATATTTCTTCACGATCTCTATATCAGGGTCCCCGATATCCTTGGCTTTCTTGTAAGAAGGAATTTTATTGATGAGATCTTCCATCGCGGGTTTTATCTGCCGGTAATAGTCAGGGAATACACCGACCAGTGCATCGTTCGATATTCCATTGAGTTTTTTATCAATGGAATCTTTCTGGAATACCCGTATGTAGTCGAAAAGTTCGAAGGTGGCCCGGTATATATGGGAGAAAATCTTGTCCAGGTTTGTCCGGATATATTGTTCATCCCCGTCATTCATACCGAATTTCACCGATGTGACCCGCATGAAATGGTCAAAAGCGTCCTTTATCTCGTTGATCGGGGGCATGAACGTATCGAGGTTGTTGAGCTCTTCGGAGTACAGGATGAGGTCTTTCGTATAGTAATACAATTCTGTAATCTCTTTAATACGACGTAATTCGTCTTCAGAAAAGGAATTCATTATAGTGGGAAAAGGTCAGGGGAGTGGTTTTCCAAGAATCCGCTGCTTTGCCTCGTCGAAATCCTGTTGCGTGCAGACCTTTCCCAGCGCGAGGCGTACGCTCCCTATGCGGTAACGGTCAGAATTTTTAATTAATTCTTCCCGGTTAATTTTTATTTCGCCTAATTCCCGGTTCCATACTTCGGGTTTTATTTGCATACGACCTGTCAACTCACTCAACTACTGATGATTATAAATTAATTACGATGATATATACGATTATTCTCGTTATTGAAGTATTTAATCGTGTTGATACGTAAAGTGCCCGCGTTACGCCACCAGTTCCCCGGTAAACGCCTTCTGCATCAGCCCTCCAAACAACAAATTGATCTCGCCAGCCGACTGCTGCTGACGTTCGCGAAGGGCCTCCACCTGCTCGACGATTCGGGCAAACTCCTGCTGGAGAGGAAGGGGAGGAACAATAACATTAATTGATTTAATTTGGTTAAATTCTATATTATCAGCTGTTACAGCCCTTACTTTTGTTAATAGTGCCTTTTGATAAGATTTAAAGAAATAAAACATGAAAAATGCATTTGTCCTTTTCTCGTCAAACACAAATGCTTTCATATCCTGATTTATGGTAACTTCAACCCTGGTTATTGCCACAGGCAGATATTTTTTAAGAATGGCACTCCGTATCACCATCAATAAAGTGCCAATTGGTGCCTTTTGGGTCGAACTATTTGTAATTGCGTCTTCAGAAATATGATCAATACTATCCCAAATAAAATCACTTTTCATATCTTTTGGGGAAACCCAAGGGATATCTCCAATATAATACTCCGGTTTTGATTTTGAGGGAGTCCCTCCTCCAAAATGCTTCAAACACAAACCCACAAGTTTTTCGGTCTTCCACCCTTTCTCATTCTTCACCGGATCCCCAAACATCTCCATGAAGACACTTTGCAAAAACCGCTGGGTGAGTTCGTCCGATTCCGCCCGCAACCGCTTCGTCGTTTCGGCCTGCTCAAGGATGGCGACAATCTGGCGCTGGGTGGGGAGTGGGGGGAGAGGGATTTTTATTTCGCTTAAAATACTCTTCGTTATTGCCTTGAATGTCGATCCAGTCCCCATGTCTTCAAATTGATTTTGCAATCCTTTCAGAAGATAGAAGAGATACTTATTTTCACCTTTTTTTAATGATATTGACGCGAGTCCTCGTCCAATACAATAATCTAAATCCGCAATATTAATGTCCCCAACAGGAGCCCGAACTGATAACAAGACGCTTCCTTTAGGTGATATTTTGGATGGTAGGGAAGTAAATTTTTTGTGATTTGGAAATGTATCCCCAAATTCAGCATTTCCCTGTAAAAATGGAGTTCCTTCACCAGATTCGTTATAAGATTCACCAGGCGGGGATTGTCCCATTATTAGGTTGGCTGATTCATCCAACCTCTTCCATTCCCATCCTTCCGGCAGCTTCCCTTCCTTCACCACTCACGCCTCCGCTCTGGCAAACAACTCGTGTTCAAGCCGCCTGCATATCCCGACAAACGCAGCCAGGTCCGCCTCGGGGAACATTGGCACCGGGGCATCGGTACCGAAATTGGAGAACGGCGGCCCCCACAGGTCTTCCTCGGCGAGACGGTGGTTCTTTGCGAATACGGACTCAATCGTGCGGATGAAGTTGAGCTGGTCGGCGGAATAGTGCTTGTTGTTCTCGATCATGAATGTCTGGAACGCGTCCTTTATGCGGGTTTCCGGGTCAGGTCCGGCAACACGGCCGATTATTGATTTCAGGAAAGAAATGAGCAGGCCCCGGTCTCTTGTGAGCAGGTGGCCGACTCTTGGTGTTTCTGGAATCAGCGACGGGTCGAGGACTGCTTTTTCCAGTGCGTCAATGTCCTCATCCGTGAGGTCTTCACCGTTCCGGACTTTCATCAGCACCGGGTTTCTCTCTGCAAGTTCAAGGATCCTCTTCTCCACCTGCTCGTGGTATTTCGTGACGTAGGCCTGCTCGCCTTCGGCAATCGCCCAGTTCCAGAGTGTCCGCTGCTCGATCTGGTCGCCCATGTCGATGACAATCGGCTCGTAGTGCTCCGGCCGCATCATCGGCATCAGGGGGCCGAGCGTTGCGATCATCTGGCGGGTATCGTCGTAGGTAACCGTTGTCCAGAACGATGCGGAGAGGACCCTGTCAATAAGGGGTTTCTGGGCCATGACCGAATCGATCGATGTCGGCAGGTTGTTCACCATCTCCCCGATGAGTGGCTTCAGCCGTTCAACTTCGCCCTGGTTTCCCGAGAGAACCGCAAATGCCAGTTGTTCGCACCTCATGTTAAAAGTCGCCGTCTGGAGGTTCACGTCCTGCTGGTGTTTCATCAGCGGCATGATGTTCCGGGTCAGGTACTCCACCGGGTTAATCCCGACATTGTCATAGAAATTCGGGGATGTTGCCTTCTCAATCTCGCGGGCATGTTCCCGGACACTCACCGAATCCGATGGGAGGGAATCGATATCAGCCCTGATCCGGGCCTTGACCTGCTCAACAAGACCTTGGTCCCCGCGTTCTAGGAGCAGGGTGAGCTGTTTTAGCCGTTGCAGGAATATCCGGCTCGTCACCGCCTCGACCGGTTTCGTCTCAACGCCCTCCGGGTTCATCTTCCAGTACTCGAAATTCCCCCAGAAATCAAAGACCACGAAGAACTCTTTCTTCCCGTCCGGGAGCCATTCGCGGTGAGTGCAGGTTTCGTCCGACCTGGTCCCACGGCCTAGCATCTGCCAGAATTTTATCTTCGAGAAGACCGGCTTCGCAAAGACCAGGTTGCATACCTCAGGGATATCAATCCCGGTATCAAGCATGTCAACTGAAATAGCAATCCGGATTTCCGGTTCATTCTTAAACGCCTTAATGAGTGCATCGGCCCGCTGGTCCTCGGATACGATGATACGGGCGAGAGTTCCCCTGTATTCAGGATAGAGGAGCTCGAAGGCATCGAGCAGGGCACGGGCGTGCTTCTTCGTCATGGCGAATAAAATTGACTTTGCAGGCCTGGTCCCCGTCTCATCCGTCAGGCAGTTTTCCATGAACTCCCGGATAATTGCCTCGGACGTCCCCTTTACCGATACTTTCTTTTCCAGCTCTGTCCCTTCGAAATCGATCTCGTCCGGGTCGATACCCCGCTCAATCAGGCGTGCCCGTTCACTCTCCGGGAGGTCCGCAGGCCGTATCCCGTTCAACTGGAAATGGGTTTTCGCACCCTTGATATGGGCTCGGAAATCGCAGAGGATCCCATCAGCGACCGCCTCGTCGTACGAATACATCGCCGTCGGCCTCCCATCGGTACAGTTGAAGAATCGGAAAGTATCCCGCTCAAGAAGGTCAGCAGGAGTTGCCGTCAGGCCGATCTGGATTGCATCAAGATAGGTGAACAGGTCCTTCCACTTGTTGTAGATCGACCGGTGGGCCTCGTCGGAGATGACCACATCGAACTCGCCAGGGGAAATGATATACTGCCCCTGCATGTCCTT
>JAPKXR010000336.1 GCA_026394715.1 Methanomicrobiales archaeon
TCACACCTTCAACAGTTCCATTGCTTCTTCAACACTCTTGTTCGCGTGTACGATACATGCCGCCGCCCGGACAAACCGGTCCGGGGTCCGGTGCTGGAATGCATTCCTGCCAATGGAGATTCCTGCCGCCCCGCCAGCCATCGCCCCTTCTATCAGTTCAAGTGTTGTGCGGTCATCCGTCTTTGAACCTCCGGCTACAACGACTGGCACCGGGCATCCCCGGGTTACCTCGCGGAAGGAGTCCGGGTCCCCGGTATAGACTGTCTTGACGATGTCGGCGCCGAGCTCGGCCGCAACCCGTGCAGCGAGCTTGACATGTTCCACATCGTTCTCGGTTTTGATCTTCTTCCCACGCGGGTACATCATCGCGAGGAGCGGCATGCCCCACTCCATGCACTCGACTGAGACGTTGCCGAGATCCTCAAGCATCTGCGCCTCTGAATCTGCCCCGATGTTAACATGCATCGAGACGGCATCCGCGCCCATCTTCAGGGCATTTGTCACCGTATTGACCAGCACCTTGTTGTTCGGGTCCGGCCCTAACGACGTGCTCGCGGACAGGTGCAGGATCAGCCCCACGTCCCTGCCCCCCTGCCGATGGCCGTGCAGCGCGAGGCCCATATGTCCTATCACTGCATTTGCCCCCCCATCTGCGACAAGGTTCACGGTCTGCCCCATATCGATGAGTCCTGCGATCGGCCCGTTTGTCACCCCGTGATCCATCGGCACGATCACGGTCTTCTTCGTATTGCGGTTCATGATCCTTTCCAGACGAATTTCCTTTCCTCTCATAACAACAACAACCTCCCCTCGCATTCACACACGAATGTTAGTGCAAACCAGAGGGGTTACTCAATACCAGTAATAAAACCGGTAATAAAAGCTAAAAAAGCCAAAAACGCCGGACCATGCGGTCTTCGCGTTCAAAGACTGTTCAGAAACGATTTCACTGATGCAGCGGGCGGGTGAACTAGTGGAGATAAAGACCTTCACGGGCGAAAAAACCCTCATGAATGCTGTAGCACTCGTCCTGCATGTTCAATTGTTTGGTGCGCTTGTATTTAACTATGTGTGCTAATGCTTAGCACGGTCCTTAATATCGGAATTTAGTTTTTTAAAGGTAAATCATCGAATGAAGAATTGATTATCTTCACAAAACTGAACGAAGGCAAGTGTATTTTCATATTTTGGCTTGTCTTTTTTTTCGGCCAGATGACAAGCTTCTGTTAATATCGCTTTTATCTCCGTTGTTCCATGTTTATGTAAAATCGTTGGCCAATTTACAACATAATGTTCCATCTTCTGACCAGTTTTTAATGGAACCTTATATTTAACATAAAATCTTTCATACTCTTCAATGATTTCTTTTACATCCCGTTTATTTACGTTTGCATACTGCCCAAGAGCTGCCAAATATTGTCTCTGAAATTCCTCGGTTTGAATTACACCGATCCATTCAGGTTTTTTCTCTGATTCTTTCTCATAATTAGATGCATCAACAATTGGTGAACCTAAAACTGCAACAGTTCCATTTGATTCACTATATACATATTCACCATGAGACATGGCACCACGGAAGAAAATTTTCTTTTCTATTGCAACGATGTAAGCAGCCATCACCCAATTTTGCGCGGCGAAAAAATTGTGCAAAGTATTTTCTTTTTCAACCATATCTGGAAAACAAATTATTATTGAATCCTGAAAAATGATTATTTTTGGATGCGGCAAAATTATCTTCTCTTTGCTGAATTTTTCTCTCCATTTGTCCCAGACATATTGTGCTCTAATTTTCATTTTTTTCATTTCACAAAAAAAATCTAAAAACTCGGCAGCTTGTTTATATTTTGAAACACCAAGAGCATCTAAAAAAATAATTACTCCAGTTTCAATTTTAACCGTCATATGAAAGGATACATATTATAATAATAAAAGGGTTTTGAGGAGTGCTTCGATTCTCTCTAAAAAAAATTGCTCCCCAACCTGCGCTCCTTTCCATCCTAGTGCACTTCTCCTGCCCAGCTTGTTCTCTGAAGGGTTCTCGCTCGCTCACCTCCATTGGCCCCGAAGGTCCCGCTTTGGCGACCGAAACACCACCACCTATTCAAATCCAGCCGTGGCTTTATACCCCATTGTTACTAAAACTGATCTCGGAAATTTTCGCCCTGTTCCCTTCCAATCTATCATAGTATTCCCGGATTTCCCTTCCCGGAATTTATACAGCCAAGCCCATTTCCTTCGGTAATCTCATACATTATGTCAAAAGGACTCTCAAGACAAAGAGAACCGGACAAAAACTGGAAAAACCCCTGAAGTTACATTTCATGTACCTTCCAACAAAGCGAGACTCGCGATCCAATTCTTTCGGGACGCTCGCAACGCCCTCAGTTTTCCGGAAAAATCGCGCTATAATAAAAGCCCTTTACATGACGAGATGAATGCTGTAAGTCGAAGGAGCCCCAGAGACACGAATGAATTGA
>JAPKXR010000215.1 GCA_026394715.1 Methanomicrobiales archaeon
CTAGGAAGGTATCAGTTTAGTTCCGTCATAGGGACAGAAGTGTTCGTTCCCGCTGGTTGTCCAGCCACAGGCCGGGCATTTCCACACCGCCCGCCGCTGGAGGAACGGTACGAGCGGGATGAACAGGAAACAGAAGAAAAAAGGCCAGTGGAATAAAAAGGCAGTGAACGTCAGGCCAAGCGAGACCACCAGGAGAAGAATACTCAGGATATAGAGTCTCGTTCTGCTACCTCCCGGACTGCAAATGCAGGCAGTGCGTCGACAACCGGCCCCAGTGCCCCTGAAAGATTTGTCCCCCCGTACTTTTTCGCAACCAGTCCCGACCCGATCCCCGCAAAAATAACCTCGTTGGTGCCGGCCTTCCGGCATACATCCTCTATACCGGATATAATGAGGTCTTTCTGGGCGGCCCAGAACGTTTCCGCAATCGCTCTTGCACCTGGCTCGCCTATTTCATTAAGGTCGGCACACACGACCCGTGCGAGTCTCCGGAGTGCCGCCCCGACATCTCTTTTACCACCGTCCGGGGGATCAGATGTATACTGGCGTTCGTTGATATGCCCGAGGACCAGGTGGACATCTCCCGAACAGGCAAAATACTCGCTGCTTACGGGTGTCGGGACCCCGTCAAGCAGGACCGACCGGATGAGGCATGGGACACTTGTGCGGAGCAGCCCTGAATAGACCAGGTATCCCTGCTGCAGGCGGTCGAGGTCGGTAAGACCTTTCAGCTGATTGAACCGGCCGATTGGGATGATATCGGTCGTTGTACTGCCCATATCCACGAACACGGCACCGGGGTAGAGGTCCCTCAGGTAATCAGCTGAAACAAGCCAGTTCGAGGCTGCAAGCTGAGGGACTGAATCCCTGTGAAACGCGGCATCGGTCCCGTAAAAGAGTGCATCAGGGAATGCAGCCTTCACGCTGTCAACAATGAAATTAATCCCCTCTTCCTTCCCGGAAAAACAGTCTGCGAGTTCGCCGGACATCACCACGGCTGCCGATCCCGTCTCTTTGCTATAGTTCCCGAGAAGTTCTTTGAGTGGCGCACCTTTCCATAGTGGACAGTAATGGATATGGACCCCGTTATGGTCAACGACCTTCAGGTGTGCACCACCCACATCAATACCGACTCGTTCCACATTATCTCCCATGTTCCTGTTCACTGGTACCACCTTTCAACTGCTATTATCGCCTGAATATCGGCCCGTAATTGCTCCGGATGCATCAAAACAGGCATGGCCCGCAAAGTGAAGACCCCCGATGGCCTCCCCCTTTGACGCCCTGGTAAGGATGTCTGCAATTTCTTCATCCATACAGGCAGTAATCCCGACAATGCTCGTGGTGATGCGGGGATTTACGTCCACAACGTAGACCCGGTCGGCAACGACCACGTCAACCCCGGCATACCCCTGGCAACCAAGGGTCTTCACCGCGTTGATAGCTGTATCTTTGATCTCCTGTTCCTTCGGGTGGCTCGCAGGCGTCTCCCCTCCGCGGTAGTGGAACTGCCCTTCGGGATCGATTTCTATATGCTGCCGGTTCAGGGCGAGTGCGACAGGTGGTTCCCCGGTAAAATAGAGGCATGCTTCACCTACTACCCTGCTTCCGACAACGCTTACGGAGAAATTCTCACCTTCAATAAATCTCTGGCCAAATTCCCCCTGTCCCGCCGGACTGCGGGTAAGCCTGACCCCGCTGGCCCCGCAGCCAGAAACGGGTTTGACAACGCGGAGGCCTTCTTCCTGCTCTTCAGGCACGGCAATCCCATGTGATGCCAGTATCGCACCAGTCCGCATTTTGTTCGCGCAGACTGCGACATTCATACTTCCGCACCCCAGGTTGTGGGTACTGGATTCCATCGCGAGGGTAAAACGCGGGAGAAGGTGGTCCGGAGCAATAACAAGCCCTACATCACAACCAGGTGCCAGTTTTTCAATTTCCAAATAAAAATCTCCCTGCCCGGGTGTCACGACTTCATATCCGCACCGCGAAAAACTGGCTGAAAGAGACATGAACATTGCCCGTCCTTCGGGTGCAAGGTTTGGGTCATGGTACATGGAATATTCTGCAATAAGGGCCTTCATCCTGTACCTGTTGGATGTGGAGGAAGATTACCCTGACGATTTTTGAGGGGTCGTCCGGATCATCCTCCTGCCAATAGTCCATCGTTACATACCTGTCATAGCACATCTATTTCATCAAACGCCACTAACGGGATTGGTGATGAAACCGCGGATCCTTCTGACAAACGATGACGGCATAACATCAGCCGGCCTCTGGGCGGCATACGAGGCGCTTTCCCCTGTAGCTGATGTGACGATCGCTGCGCCTTCCACCCAGCAGAGTGCGGTCGGACGTTCGATATCAATTTTTGAACCCATCAGGGCAAGCCCGGTCGTCATGAACGGGGTCCGCGCATATTCAATCGGCGGAAAACCAACCGATTCGGTTATCATAGGGCTTTATGCCCTCGATATCAGGCCAGACCTCGTGGTTTCCGGGATTAACATCGGGGAAAATCTTTCGTTCGAATCTATCATGACCTCCGGCACAGTCGGTGCAGCACTTGAAGCCTCAAACCAGGGGACAAAGGGTATTGCCTTCTCTCTCCAGGTGGAGGACCAGGGTGACAAGTTTGACGACCCCCGCCACCACTCCCAGAGCTTCGACGACGCGAAACGTATCGTGAGAGAAGTCTGCATGACGGTCCTTCTCGAAGGTTTCCCAAAACATGCGGACGTAATTAATGTAAATATACCTTCAATTGTGAAAGGGGGTTACGAAGTCACCCGGCTTGCAAGAAAACTGTTTGAGACCGGTGTAGAAAAACGGCTTGACCCGAGGGGCAGGCCGTATTACTGGATAAACGGGCCGCTCCTTGAAGACGCCGAAGAAGGGACCGATGTCCACGCAATCAGGAAAGGTAATATCTCTATCACACCCATTACGCTTGACTGCACTGCCTTTGCTGCTGATAAGGAACTACAGTCGCTCTTCAGCACATAGCAAAAAAAATATGCTCGGACTCGTATCATTTCCGGTGGGTTAAGGTTATTTTCCCACTCAGATCTCAAAATCAGCCACAACCTTACTTACCTTTGACGGGATCAGTTCAAATTGCTCGATCCATGGTTTTGGTCCCAGCTGGACAATAACTTCATAAAACCCGATTTTCATGTGGTCAAACGTGTGAGGTGTGCTCTCCCCGGGTGTCCAGCCGTTCAGGTAGATGGTGGCACCCCGCGGAAGACTGTCGACAACGATCGTCCCGTCACCATAATTCTCCATGGTGAAGAAGACTTTCTGGGGGGATGTATTGGCACCTCTGATCTCAACCGCAACGATCTCTTCCTTCGGAATTAATCCCGGCTTTGACAGCATGATCCGGTGAAGTCCTCCCGATACCTCGGCAAATGTGTGAGGTGTGGTATACCCAGTCCGGAAGCCGTCGATAAAAATCTCTGATCCTTCAGGGACTGAACTGACCTGCAGTGGTGGATGCGGCTCCTCATTACCAGCAAGGTTCATTGGAATGGTATCCTGGTTTGTACACGGGATAAGGAAGGAGGTGTATGCCTCACCTTTGTGGACGCTGATGAATGAACCCGGACAGCCGGCACTTATTGTAGCGGGGAGCCTCCCCGGCGGGAACCTGCCGTTTATGGTGAACTCAGCCCCGGAATATGGCCCGGGACTGATTGAGACTATTTTTGGTAAGAGGACTTCCTCGGTATCGATAGTGAATGTTGTCAGTGCATCGTGGTACACCCAGGCACTCCGTGTGTAGGTGGCCGGGCCACTTGATTTATCGGTCCTTATTACCCTGATGGTGTGGAGCCCCTCCGGGAACCCGTAATACAGGAATGGGGTCCCCCCCGTGACCTGCACCCCGTCAATGCTGAGATCAAGCTTTTCCGGGTATGAATGCACATAAATTCCCCCGTACTTGTTCTGCCCTGTCGCTTTCCCCGGCGTTACAAATAATGCGTCCATGGCAGGTGTGAGTGGAATTTTTAGAGTCTTATCCGCGTCAAGGGTCAGAACCTCACTATAGGCAAGATACCCTGCCCGGGTGAGTGTCAGGGTATAGGTCTTCTTTTCGACGCCGGTCATGACATACGGGGTTGTCCCGGTACGGTTCCCGTTTAGCACGATGAGTGCTCCCCTGGGTTCAGAATCCACAGAGAGGTTGAATACGGGGACCGGTACCGGGGTTGGTGTGGGCTGAACGTGTACTACTGCTGCGGGTGTGGTATTGGCTTTCAGCAGTAACGGGATGTCAGGTGTCGCATTCTTTATCACGCGGGTAACCGGGCTGTCCAACTCTGGCATGAACTGTTCATAAGGGTCAGATGCGTAGAACGGGTAACCGCCCAGGTTACCAGCAGACCGGTTTGTCCCGGGTGTTGAATTCCCTGTTGAATTATTCCTGATGCTCCCCTTAATGGCCCGGGGGGTGATGTCAATAAACTGGAGAACACCCCGGATGATATTGGCATAGGTGACACGGAGGATATTTGGTGCAGGCTCTTCATCATCTCCGTCTGAAACAGTATAAACGGGGGTGCCGGTTCCCTGGTCCGTAAGACTGTGATAGTTATCTGCATGGATGGTCTGATTGACACTGTTTTTTAATGCAAGCCCTGCAATTTCTGCCAGTTCCAACGTAATGCCTTTGATAACGGAATACACCCCGCCATCCCGGATGGTGGAGTACAATCCGGGCCCGGTCCGATTATTATCTGAACCTCCAGGTGCCCCTGCGTTACGGGTCTGGTTGAGGCTCCCTTTTATTCCGGACCCTGCTATTTCCAGTAATTCAGTACCGCTCCTCTGTGTTGACTGAAACAGGTCTTTTATCAGTCCGATTGTCCCGGTCACACCCGCGTTGTTCCAGGTAGTTTCTGTGCCGTTTCCCTGCCGGATGACAGCCGGTGAATCGACCGGCGGGAGATCATGGCAGGCAGGGTTTCCAAGCTGGTCGACCCCGCTGCAGGCCGGATTACCAGGAACTTCTGCAGCTACGATAGAAACAGCTATGGCTGCTATGAGTAGAAGGAAAATCGCAACATCGAGCTTGCGGTATTTTTTTCCAGGGCTGCGGGGTCCCGTTCCGGGCATCACCATGAACGTCAGCCCACAGATTGATTAAAATTATGGTACCAGCAAGGGCCGCACCCGGGTCCGTTTATATACTCAAGGATTTCGGTGGGTAACCGTGCGGCAGTTACTGACGTTTTTCAAAGGGCCCGGCAAGGGGGGGCAGACCTTCCAAAACATATGGATAGAATAAGAGATAACCGGAATAGCATGGGTGCACTCGTACCGGACGCGGCAAAACAGGCGGGTAATCGGTCTTGGAACGGGTTCAACCGTCCTCTTCGCCATGGAGAAACTCGCTGCGATGGTCAGGGACGGCTTTGATATCGCGGGCGTCCCTACCTCGTTTCAGGCAGCGATGAGGGCCAGGGAACTGGGTATCCCCCTGACAACCCTTGATGACCACCCGTTTCTCGACCTTGCGATAGACGGAGCAGACCAGGTGGACCCGGGTTTCCGGGTGATTAAGGGGCGGGGTGCAGCACATTTACGTGAAAAATGTGTAGCAGCTGCAGCCGGGCGCTTTATTGTCGTTGCTGACCCCGGGAAAATTGTTTCGGTACTCGATGCGGCGGTACCCCTTGAGGTGCTGCCTTTTGCCGTCACCCCGGTACTGTGTGCACTAAAAGGTCTCAGTGGAGAACCTGTCATCAGGGAGGGACAGAGAAAAGATGGTCCCGTCATCACTGATAATGGTAACATGGTAATCGACTGCAGGTTCGGGCCAATACATCAACCCGAACAGCTGGAAATCTCCCTCTCCACCATCCCCGGTGTCCTGTCCTGCGGGATGTTCTGTGGGTTTACGGAGAAGACTACGATTATTGTGGGGGATGTGGCAGGTGCCCGGACCCTCACCCGGGAAAACGTATTATAATCCTGGTACCAAGGGACCATTCAAAAATCTTCTTTACCATTACAGCCGGTTTCACCGCTATTTACCGACCCTGACCAGCATTTCTTCAAGGCTTGGATAATGGGACTCGATCCTCTCAACCCTGCCACCGTTGGAGGCGATGATGCCCGTGTAGGTATTCAGTTCATCAATTGAACCGGCCGGGACCCTGTAGAGGCCTCCATCATTGGTATATTCCCTGCACCCCTTGATCGCATTGATATTATCGGTAGTAAATGCGATGGTATAACTGATTGACCCGAACATCTCACGGAGCTCGTTCATGGACCCCATGGCGACCATCTTACCCCTCCGGAGGATCATCACTTTATCACAGATTGTTTCAACCTGGAAGAGGTTATGGGCAGAAAGGACAATTGTTTTTTTCTCGTTACGGAGGTCCCGTAAGAAACCGATGATATAGCGTGATGTCATCGGGTCGAGTCCCGAAGTAGGTTCGTCGTAAATTAAAACCGACGGATTATGCATCAGGGACCTTGCAATGGCTACCTTTCGTTTCATCCCTTTTGAAAACTCCCCCATCTTTTTTCCGTCCGGTTCGAGGGAGAGGGCCGTCAGCAACCGGGTCCTGCGGCTCGTAATCGTCTCCTTGTCGAGACCATAGATTTCTCCAAAGAAACTGAGGTAGTCATCAACGGTCATCGTTTCGTATAACCGGGATTCCTCTGAGAGGTAACCAAGGGTTGCCTTGATACCATCCGGGTCCCTGACCACATCAATGCCGTTCATGGTGAGATCGCCTGAAGTCGGGGTGATCAGGCCAGATAATATTTTTAGCAGCGTCGTCTTGCCTGCCCCGTTATGTCCGATTACACCGATTATCTCCCCTTCTTTAAAATCAAAAGAGATCTGGTCAAGTGCCGGTTCCTGCGTGTATATCTTTGTGAGTTCATGGGCGACGATCATCGAATTGGTCCTTGGCTTAACAGTCCTCTACCTTTACTGTATTATACCTGATGAACATACCATCTTTATAGTTGAGAGGTCGAGATGGGGTATTCCCGGGACATCCTCACGATTGCAAAATGGGAAGTAAAACGGTCTGTCGGGACCATGGGGAAAAATGTACTTCCGGTTGCGCTCATCCTGATTTTCCTGCTTGTCGCCGTTACTGGTTTTACGGCAAAGAGCGGTCTCCACCTGCAGGACGGAATTTATAAGATCGGTACTGACGACCCGGAACTTGCGTCACTGTTCTCCGGAGATGCACGCTTTTCTGTTAAGCTCGCTGATATGTGGACAATACAACGCAATCAGGATTATTACGACCTGATGGTGTTTAACCGTGTGGTGTATGTCCATGATACCGACCGGGGAAAGGCTGCTGCGAAGACGATGGACCGGGACTATGCAAAATACCGGTCACATGTATACAACCAGCAGTCGGACCTGTTTGCCGCCTACCCGCTCTGGATTGATGTCCAGTTTATCAAGTCAGAACTGGATTTTACCGCTACGCAGTCCGGCCAGCAGGTGTCGGTGCGGCCAAGGTCCAACCAGCCCCCGACACCAACCGGCCCGGTAGAACCTGTCGCTATACCTGACGCTTCAATCGGTATTTCAAGCGATGAGCTTCGGAGCAGTCTCCAGCAGTCCACATCCCAGAACAGCCAGATCTCCCGTTATACAGATATGTTTTCAGGTTCGGGAAATCCCATTGGCACCTACAAAACCCCCGACCAGCTCTCCCCGCCACTGCCCTTTGATTCGATTATTCTGGTCTTCCTGTTCATCTTCCCACTCTACTTCATGTCCCAGTTTTACATGATGAGTATCATGAACGAACGCGTGGGCCGCCGCGGTGAACTCCTGCTCTCTACCCCGGCAAGACCATCTGCGATTATCCTCGGCAAGGCACTCCCGTATTTCGTAGGAATGGTCGGGATCTCGGCACTACTTACGCTCTGGATCAAGGCCTCACCCTTCATCGTCCTCCCGCTGATCCCAGTGATCCTCTTCTTCCTCGCCGTGGCACTCCTGATTGGCATGATATCGAGGAGCTTCAAGGAGCTCTCATTTATCTCGATATTTTTTTCGACCATTGCCACCTCGTACCTTTTCTTCCCGAGCATCTTTGCGAATATCCACGTGGTAAGCCTGATATCCCCACTTACCCTCATTGTCCTCACCCTGCAGGGGACTGCCATTACGGCGACAGACTACCTTTATTCGACCTCCCTGTTCTGGCTTTCTGCAGTGGTACTCTTTTACGTGGGAGTGGTAAATTTCAGGGAAGAACGGCTCTTTTCACAGTCTGACCTGTTTGTGAAGACCAGTGATTTTATTGCGTCCACCCTCTCGTTTAAGCGGCCATATCTCTCCCTGTTCCTGTTCAACGCATTCCTTATCCCGTTTGTATTTATGGTCCAGCTGATGCTGCTGGTACTGTTCTTTAATCTCCCGATGCCGCTCTCCCTGATACTGCTCCTGATCGGAGCGGCGTTTGTCGAAGAGATCGCAAAATCCATGGGTATATACTCCATGATCAAAAAGGCCCCGTCATTTTTCACATGGCCGGTGATCGTGGGGGCATCCTTTGTCACGGCGCTCGGTTTTCTCTTTGGTGAAAAACTCCTCCTGTTTGTTACACTCTCGCAGATCACCGAATCGGTCTTCGGGAGTATCCTTTTCACGAGTATCGGGGTCTTATGGATGCCCTTCCTCCTCCATTTTTCCTGTGTCCTCATTATTGCCGCATCTATCAAGAAAGGTGGAGAGATCGGATATGGAATCGGGCTCCTGGCAGCTGTTGCGGTACACTGCCTCTATAATATGTACCTTATCCTCGGGTGGTTTACATGAAGGTAAAAAATATCGGCCTGATTATGAAAAAAGACTTAAAGGGGCTTGGACATGAGCGGACGATCCTGCTCGCCATCCTGCTCCAGCTCTTTATCGCGTTGTTCTCGTCCTTTCTGATGGTCGGGCTGACCTCGATGTATGACCCGTCTGCACTTTCCAAATATTCAACCGTCCACTACCATATCGCCTATAATGGCACAGATTCAGATCTCCGTGACCTGCTTGCATCAGATGCCAGTCTCAGGGTTTATGATATGGAACTCGCCCCTGCGCTCCAGTCCCTGAAGGAGCGGAAGCTTGCGGCGGTGGTGTATGTACCGGAAACAAAACCTGATGCCGTGGATCCTGTCAAAATCACCCTGTACACCATAAAGAATGACCTGCAGGCGGCGGTCGTGGATGTGAAACTGAAGGAACAGTTTGTGAAGTACGAGGGTGATCTCAGAGAGATCAGGGCAGAGCGGATTCGCGAAAAACCGGTACCGCTTGACATCCCGAAAAGTACCGGGGGAAGTGACTTCTATGAATTTGTCTACGGGCTCCTGATCCCGCTCCTTGTGATTATGCCCGCGATTATTTCGTCAGCACTGGTTATTGACCTGATTACAGAGGAATACCAGAACAACACCCTTGAAACACTGTTGTCAGCACCGATCAGTGCAAACGAAATTTTCTGGGGAAAAGTTGCCGCAGCACTTGTGCTTGTACCCTTGCAGGCAGGGATCTGGCTGTTCCTCCTGATGCTGAACGGAATCACGATTGTGAATGCACCGCAGATCCTTGTATATGCAACTATCGTCGCAATGGTTCTGATCCTTGTAGCCTCGGTTACGGCATTGTACTACCGTGAACGGACAGCCGCACAGTTTGTCTATTCTACTGCAATCGTAGTCCTGATGTTATTCTCCCTTGCATTACCTGAGAACCCCATGAACATTATTGCAAAACTTGCTACCGGATCGGCAGGGACAGAACAATGGCTCGTTTTAGGCCTGATCATCGCCGTTGTGATGGTCCTTTCTGTATTGACAAACCGCTACGCAGTAAAATCAATGCGGGGTAACCAGGCACCCCGTTGACAACCCCAGGGATTTAGGTCATGAGCAGTCCGGAACTACTCGCTAAAACAGATTACACGCGGGCCCGGGAAACGCCGGGTCCTGGTATTACAATCCGTTAATAGTATCCATAAACCATGTTCACATCTTTTAATTTGTACACAACACCGCCGGGTGTCACAAAAACCTCAACCCTGTCGGACCCCTGCGTACCGTTCATATCAACAGATGCCCCGGTTGATATCTGGTTTCCGAGGGGGATGTTTTTCTGCTCGCCGTTCCCATCGGAGGTAGTTACCCCCTGACAAGGACATTTCTTACAAGAACCTGCCCGGGCCCTCCTATGAACGTTTCGGTTATCATATTGTAAACATGGTCTTTTTCAACCCCAATATCAATTGCATTTGCGAATGGCATGCCTGTCACATTCTGATAAAGGGTGTTGTTTCCCGACAGCTGCGCGGCCGACGTCGTTGCAGGCCTGATCAGTAACGCCAGGGTTACCGGGACTGAGGTGCCGGAAGTTGCGGGGGTTGCCGGGATGGGTACACCCTGTGTTACTGGTGACGGTGCGGTTTGCTGGCTGAGACAGCCTGGACAAAAAGTCAGGATAATACAGTCCGAAATAATTACGATAGTGGATATAATGTTCATAGTCTCGCAATTTCGAGTGATGATGCGGTAGAGTATTAGGTTTTTAGATCTAGGGGAATACGGTATGCCGTCGTGCCCTGCCGACTGGATCTCCGGGTTTGCCTGGTGGGATGATAGCGGAGAAACATAAATACCGTTCGATACATTGAAGAATAAGATTGACAATGTTTTACGTAAAGCGGGAGATAGAGTAATGTTTTGTTCGAAGTGCGGTAAAAAGACCGATGATTCCGGTAAATACTGCCAGTGGTGCGGAACAGAAGTGAAAGTTGTGTCACCGGCACCAGCACCAAAACTTCTGATTAAAAAGAAGTCTTATGGTATTTGCACCGAGAATTATGCGGGATTTGGACAACGGTTCCTTGCATGGATCATTGATATGGTCTTCATCCTGGTCCTTGATATCTTCGTCATGGGATTCACCGGGCTCAATGAAGGGGTGCGGATGATTTACCAGTTTCTGCGCGGGTACCCGATGACCGATCGATATGGCGATGTGGTATATGCGATGGTGCCGACAGCGGTAATCTATGCAATCACTCTACTCCTGGTCCTTGTGCCATGGCTTTATTATGCAATTCTTGAGAGCTCGAAGAACCAGGCGACCCTCGGTAAAATTGCAGTGCGGATCGCGGTAACCGATCTTCACGGTCAGCGGATCACATTTTCACGTGCAACCCTCCGCTTTTTCGCAAAAGTGCTCTCTATCCTCACCTTCTTTATCGGGTTCATCATTATCGCATTCACCCGGCAGAAGCAGGGCCTGCACGATATTATCGCCGGGTGCCTGATGTACCAGCAATAATAAATTATCTCTATCTCCTTTCTTCACGATAACAATCATTGTTTTCCGTGGCTTTGCAGAAGCACAGATGAACTGTGAGCTCACTTCCCGGACCATGAAAATGCCCGTTAATAATCTTTTATATTGGGTTTTGTTCAAGCATTTACAGGGAAAAACCTGGTGTATCAAAGAATAAGGTAACAGGACTGCTGAGGCAGAAGGGGGTTTCACCGCAACCCTGCCATACCCCGGTAAGATATTCATCGGGCAGAGTTCACCTGGCGTGTCCCTTGTGGATATTTTATATATCGGATAAAACAGTCCCCAGTCCCCACCCGGGCCACCAGAGCACGGGCTGATCTCCCGGGGTTCACCGTATGATTGAACGAGCTGGAATACCCGGGATACAGGACAGCCGGGTAATTTTTATCGCTGAACACAAGACCGTGACTCTGCAAGAGAAACGAAAAACTATTTTGGGATGGTTTTACATCATTGACAATATGAAAACCGGGATACCGGTGCTCTTCTCCGCAGGACTGCTTATCACTCATTTAGTATGTGGTTGCTCTGCACCAACACCCGGGAAAGAGCCAGCCGTTTCTGCAAAAAGCATCGTTACAACCGGGGTTCACCAGGGGTGGGGACCGTTTGTGTTCAACGACCGGCTTGGAAATACAGACCGTCCGATAACCGTCTATACCTACCGACCTTCTGCATATGGACCTGTCGGGGCCGGTATTGATCGTAATTCCTGGTGCAGGT
The DNA here is from genome assembly GCA_026394715.1 of Methanomicrobiales archaeon. Lineage (GTDB taxonomy): Archaea > Halobacteriota > Methanomicrobia > Methanomicrobiales > Methanospirillaceae > CAIKOD01. Next base: position 12,083 of record JAPKXR010000215.1, read on the forward strand.
CGTGAAGGGCAGTCACCAAGGGAGTCCTGTATTCCCAACGCAGAACCGTATTCCAGCCACCTAATCGTCCCTGAATTTTCCATTGGGAATTATCCCACCTACTCAATGGTATAATCTTTGGGAATACCAACAACGCCTCAAACTGGAAGCCGAAAGCAAACTGAACGTACATGGTAGTTGAGCATTTCTTTGATTATTTACGAGGAAAGAGTGGTACAAAACAGAACACCTATCTCCTCTTCGGGCATAGCGCAGGAGCCCAGGTTTGTCTACCGGGCGGTTACCCTCCTTCCCGGAGCCAGGTACAGCCGTGCTGTCGCTGCCAATTCAGGAGTATACCTTCTGCCGGAATATTCACTCCCATACCCCCTTGGCCTGAAGGATGCGCCGCTTCCTGAAAGCAACCTTTCGAAGGTGTTTGCCCACAAACTCACCGTTATGTCCGGCGGAAGCAACAAAGACCCGAACGATCCAGGCCTCGCAAATTTTCCCCGAGGCCGGGGCAGAGGGTGCCACGCGATTTGATCGGGCACGGTTATATTTCACCACTCGAAGGAAAAAGCAGAACGCTGGAAGATTCCGTTTAACGGGGAATATCACGTTGTTCCCGGAGTGGGACACCGAAAGTCCGGGGTGGCCTGGCCGTCAGCAGAGCAGATGTTTTCCCGGACATAATGGCAGGCCTGGTAGCACATCCGGTTGCCCCAGCTTCGATAACGGAAGGTACCCGGGCTTTGTCATTTGAACATGAGAGGCCTGCTTTGTTGATACCATTCATTTAATTACAATAATAAACAGGAGGTTTTTATCATTCTGTGGTATCCCGGATAAATTTTACACCTATAACCGTTGTTGTGCACCTCCCGGGACAAACATGTATTAAAGAACAACTCGAACTTCACATTAGACCATGGATGACAAACAGAAGAGGGAAATCCTGATGATCTTGCTGGGGGCCTGTATTGCGGGAGGCGCCTCACTCAGTAATTCCTTTATCCTTTATAATACCCAGCAGACAAATGAAAAAAGTAATATTGCCCAGGGACTCTATTACGAAACCGGCTCCCTGAAGAATGATCTCGAGCCCCTGGATTATAGTTTTACTAATAACAGATCGGAGAATGAGGTCTTTATCCAGGAGACACCGCTCTACCCCGAAACCGGTATGTTTTTTTCGTTTCAGAAGGACATTTTCCAGTTTGATGATAAAACCTCGAATGACCTGTATATCTTTTATAATTCTCTCCTCACTGCGGAAAATGACCGGAAACTGATTTTTGAAATAGAGCGCAGAAGTGATTCCAGGCTATTAACACCATCTGAGATATATCGGCAACAGGTGTTAACGAGGAATTTAAAGAAAGCGGTAAATGATTCGGTAATGGTGATGCCTGACCTGAAAAATGAGTTATCACAATATTTGAAGAAACCAGGGCAGGTCCCGGGCGGGGCATTGAAGACCGTTCCAAGTTGACAAATCAGGGGAGACGGGCGATAATAACGTTCATCCGCCATACGGGAGAGCCAGCGAAGGGGCAGCCTGTGTTCGTTCACAATAAAACCCTGCAAACCAAGGCCGTTAATCGAACCTGAACTTGAGGGTCACAATCACCATTACAAGGAAAAAAGTCACACCATTTGCGATTATTATGGGTGTTTCATGGATCAGGATTCCGAAAATAAGCCAGAGAAGTATCCCGATCGCAAATAAAATGAGCATGCCCGGTGACAGGTCTTTACATGACTTCGTCCGCCACGCCCTGTACACCTGGGGGAGGAATGCAACCGTTGTACAGAACCCTGCAATATAGCCAAGTACCGGAACGAAGTCCATTTAGTATTCACCGGTATCCGCATGGCAACATTCAATCATATTTTCCCTTCAGTCCTGCCCATCCTGTAAAGCCGCAATACAGGCACCCGACACCGTCACAGGTCCTGCACCTGCACGCAGGCTCTTTTACAAGCACGTGCCCGGTCTTGTTACAATAAATACAGCCTTCGCCTTCGCAGTGCGAGCACACCACGCTGCAATAAATTGAGGAGGAATTTGACATAGGTTACACCGGACTTCAGTAGATCAGTAGGATTTCTGTCAGGGAGAGATTAAAAAAACTGGTATTGGGACTGACCAACTTGACCAATTATCAGGTCAATAGTTTCTGCACGGCACCCATGTTAGCCTGGCCTACGTTCGCAGCATAACGGGAGAGCACCCCGGTCAGATGTTGTACCGGGGGTTTCCACGTGATTCTCCGGACACTTAGTTCCTTATCAGCCACCAGGAGGTCAAGTGTTTTCTTAAAAAGGTCCAGGGCTATCGGATCCCCGTTTCTTACGAGTGCAATTGGACCTCCAACCGCCGCCTCCGGCGCGATATGTCCGATACAGGGCCCACGGGTCCCTCCCGAGAAACGACCGTCGGTGACAAGGGCGACCCTGGTATATCCAAGCCCCATCAGCGCTGATGTGGGGGAGAGCATCTCGGGCATTCCCGGGGCACCACGCGGCCCTTCGTACCGTATAACGACAACGTCCCCCTCCTTAACCTCCCTCGCAAGGATCGCCTTCATTGCAGCTTTTTCTCCATCAAATACCCTCGCAGGACCCTGGTGGACCCACATTGCCTTCGGCACAGCCGCGCATTTTACCACGGCCCCGTCAGGGGCCAGCGACCCGGAAAGAATTTTCAGGCCTCCTGCCGGGCTGACCGGAGAAGTTATTCCCCTGATAACGTTTGCGTCACGGACGACTGCTGCGCCCGCAATCTGCTGGACGTTCATCCCTGATACCGTCGGGGCATCGGCGAGCAACGATGAAAGTTCTTTAAAAACAGCAGGGATACCTCCTGCCCGGTAGAGTGTCTGCATTGAATGAGGCCCGCTTGGCTGCATGTGGCAGATGTGCGGGGTCTTTTCACCGATGATGTTAAATTGGTCGAGGTCAAGGGGGACACGGGCTTCAGCGGCGATTGCCATCAGGTGCAGGACGGTATTTGTCGAGCCCCCAAGGGCCATATCAACCCTGATCGCATTTGAAAGGCTGTCGATGGTGATAATATCCCGGGGCCTGATGTTCCCTCTCACGAGGTCAAGGACACGTTCTCCGCTTTCACGTGCAATACGAAGTTTACCTGCATCCACCGCCGGGATCGCGGCGCAACCCGGGAGTGACATCCCCATCGCCTCGGTCATGCATGCCATCGTATTTGCCGTGTACAACCCCTGGCAGCTCCCGCAACCGGGCATTGCACAACATTCAAGTTCCTGCAGGGCAGATTCGCTCATCGTTCCGGCTGCTACTTTCCCCACACCCTCAAAAATATCAATCAGGGACAATTCCTTCCCGGCAAGGTAACCGGAAAGCATGGGCCCTCCTGTTACCACAACCGTGGGGATATTGCAGCGTGCGGCTGCCATCAGCATCCCGGGTACGATTTTATCACAGGTGCCCACGCAGACGAGCCCGTCAAACCTGTGGGCTTCGGTCATCAGCTCTATCGAGTCCGCGATGTTCTCCCTCGAAGGGAGTGAATACCGCATCCCCTCATGGCCCATCGCGATCCCGTCGCAGATCCCAATTACGCCAAACTCGAATGGTACACCCCCGGCCGCAATGATCCCCTCTTTGACCTTATCCGTAAGGGTCCGGAGGTGGACGTGCCCGGGGACAATCGTGTTGTACGCATTGGCAATCCCGATGAAGGGAAGCCCCATCTCCCGGTCAGTCACTCCGAGCGATCTGAGAAGCGAACGGTTCGGCGCCCGCTGGTACCCTGCTTTAACCTCATCACTCCGCATGAGAAAAATCTTACTCCTACAGGTGGTTATGTACCCTGAAGTTTTATATCCCTTCGTTGTCCAGTCCCGTTGTTACTGCTTCTTAAACATCAGGGCTGCCTTTACAAACGAAACCGAAAATTCCCTCGTAAAGTAACTGTGGGTGTAACTTCCGGTAGTCTCATGTTCCGATAGCCCGTCTTTACCACCAGAAATGCCTTTGCCACGCGAAAGACTGATAATAAACCGTGCATCTGGCATACATTCAATGCGGGAATAATGGAATTCATGACCTTTTATCTGCATTCCCGGTCGGATATACGAATTATTACCGCTACCGCGGCCGTCAGAATACCCGAGTGCCTGGACGGAACTGGTCATCTCCGCGCATGCGGGAAGGACCCCTGCCATCCGGTACTCACGGTCCGTCAGGATTCCGCGGGTGAGAAAAAGCAGCCCCCCGCATTCAGCATATACCGGCATACCCCGGTCAACAGCCGCGGCAACCGCTTTCGTGGTGGCTGATGCTTCCAGTGCCCCGGCATGGAGTTCCGGATATCCACCCCCGAGGTACATTGCATCTGTTTTTGGGAGATGGTCACGAATTGGGCTGAAAAATACAAGATCCGCGCCGGAAGCCCGAAGAAGGTCAAGGTTGTCCTGGTAATAAAAACAGAAGGCCTCATCACGAGCGACCCCGATGACCGGCCGGTCTCCGGTAATTCCAGGGAGCGGTCCCGGGACTGGTAATGGGCTGGTATTGCGTGCGATATCAAGGATCGCCCCGGTATCGCAGTCTTCGTTGACCGCATCCCCTGCTGCTGCATCCTCCCCGACCTCGGATGCCATAACGAGTCCAAGGTGCCGGCTCTTTACCTCAAGTCCTGGCCTCCGTTTCATCCACCCAAGGATATTCCTGTCAGCTGACCGCTCGATCAGTGTCCTATGGCGGTCGCTACCTAACCGGTTGAATATTACCCCGGCTATCCGTTCGCCTCCGGGGAAACTGGCAAACCCGCGAACGATTGCATGGGCACTTCGGGACATCCCTTTTACGTCTACTACAAGGAGTACCGGGGCCCCCAGCAGATCAGCAACGTGGGCCGTACTGGATTCCAGTGTCCCGTCGAGCCCGTCAAACATCCCCATGACACCCTC
>JAPKXR010000401.1 GCA_026394715.1 Methanomicrobiales archaeon
TGTTGAAGTGAATGCCTTCACCGGTGAACTGCTCTCAGAACCGATGGATGAAGGTGTCGAAGTCTTCTAAACATACACCATGATCATTGTCCTAGGAGGGGGTCCTGCAGGAAGGATCGCATCAATCCGGCTTGCGTCCGCCGGAAAGGAGGTGACACTCGTCGAATCCGGGGGGATTGGCGGGCAGTGCCTCCACTTCGGTTGCATGCCGATCTGCGCCCTGACCGATGCCGCCCGCATCATCGATTCAAACCGCAATTTTCACAATCTCGGGATTGTCGATTCCATCCCGGAAATCAATTTTCCCCATCTTTTAACAGAGATGCACGCGATCCAGCAGAAGATCGCTTCAATTCTTGACACAGAAACGAAAACTGCCGGTGTGAATATCGTATACGGGAGGACCGCAAGGACTGAAGGGAACCGGGTTTTTATCGGGGATGAACCGGAGGAGGCAGAAGCGGTGATTGTTGCAACCGGTTCCCGGCCCAATATACCAGAGATCGAGGGGATTTCACTTTCCGGAGTTCATACGCCGCATACCGTGTGGGAAATGAAAAAACTTCCCCGGAAACTTGCGATCATTGGCGGAAGCGTGATGGCGGCCGAATTTGCCTTTATCTTTTCCAGGTTCGGAAGCGAGGTAACGGTGCTGAGCCGGAGCACGTTTTTAAAAAATTTCGACCGCCATCTCAAGAGAACGGCATTACAGGAACTCTCAGGGGTGGATATCCGGGAGAACGCGGATGTGAAGTCGATCAAGGGGAGCACAGGAGTAAAATCCGTGCAATTCGGAACTGGGGAAACAAACGAGTCAATTGACGCGGATGCAGTGCTGATCGCTGCCGGACTTCTTCCTCGCTCTGACATGATAACCGGAATAAAAAAAGGTCCTCTTGGAGAAATACTCGTCAATGACCGGATGCAGACTAGTGTTCCCGGGGTCTATGCCTGCGGGGATGTAACCGGCCCACCTTACCTCACACCTGTTGCACGACATGAAGGGATCGTTGCGGCTGATAATATCCTTGGTAGGGACCGGCGTATGGATTACCAGTACATTCCCCAGTCGATAAACCTCACCCATGAACTGGCATTCTGCGGCACCGGGGGAGACCGGAGTGCTTCCCTTGCAATCCCGGGTCCTGCCGGGCCCGGTACCTTCTGGTCGGTCCCGTCCGGGGACACCGGACTTGCAAAGATCATGGCAGACCCGGAGTCCGGGGAGATCACCGGCATGTGTGCAGCTGGGCCCGGAGGGGGACTTATCGCCGGCTACATGGCGTTTCTCATGCAGCGCCACATCACGGTACATGATTTCGAGGATTTCATCGAAGTGCATCCATCCACTGACGGGGTGTATGGTCTGGCAAAATATACCTCGGATATCCTTAAAAAAAGATCCGGGTCATGATGTTCTCCTGTGGACGGCTGCAATGCCGAAGGCGTTGTATAACCGGTAATTTCATTTTCTCTTTGGAGACCACCCGGTTTCCGTCCGTTCTGTAGGTATTATTACACTTGAAACAGAATGATAATGCTACAGATTATCTGATATACCCGGGAGCATTCTCATGGCTGACTCTTCTGAAACTACTGCATTTGACGAGACCCGACTCGATAAAGTCCGTGCACTGCGGGAAAAAGGTGTCATGCCGTACCCGCACGCCTTTGACCGTAAGAATACGATTCAGGAGATCAGGACCCGGTTTGCGGATATAACTCACGAGAAGAGTGCCGAAGAGGTATCCACCGCAGGACGATTGTATATCATACGGAACCATGGTAAAACACTTTTTGCCGATCTTGGGGATGAAAACGGGAGGATCCAGCTCTATATCCGGAAGAATGATATCGGTGAGGAGCAGTTCAATCTTTTCAACCAGTATATCGAGCGAGGCGATATCATCGGGGTGACCGGTCATGTATTCAGGACAAAACTGGGCGAGATCACTATCTGGGTGGAGACGATAACTCTCCTGTGCAAAGCAGTCTGCTCCCTTCCCGAAAAATTCCATGGCTTAAAAGATGTGGAGAAGCGGTATCGCCAGCGGTACGTGGACTTGATCGTGAATGAAGAGAGCCGGCAGACATTTAAAAACCGGAGCCGCATTATCACGCGTATCAGGAAATTTCTCGATGACCGGGGATTTTTAGAGTTTGAGACCCCCATTCTTCAACCGGTCTACGGCGGTGCAAATGCACGCCCGTTCACTTCCTACCACAATTGCCTTGAA
>JAPKXR010000181.1 GCA_026394715.1 Methanomicrobiales archaeon
GAGTTGTTATGGAAGGGGTAGCGGATAACGGGGGTTCGGTCGGGGGGGTTGGGGGTAAATTCGAGGGTTTTATTTCAACAGGGATTTCAGGACCCGCGCCCGCCTGGCCGGAAGGCACTGAAAGTTGTGACACTGAACGTGGCGTAATGTCATTCTGGACACCAATACGTTTGATGAGAGCGTCGATGTCTGTCCCATCCACCTCCACCGATCCTTCAACGGGTTTGGACGTGAGAGCTGCCTTATCAGTACCCTTCTTCGCTGCAAGAATTTTTTTCAGGAACCCCTGTTCCTCAAGTTCATCATCATTCATTGTTGCGTAGCATTGATGGTATTCGCTGAGCTATAATATTAAAAGGATCATGCTCCTCGTCCTTCAAATAACTACCCCACGTGCAGGGCAGGCAGGTGATGCACCCGAAGCCCGGGGGTCATGCTACCTGGCATCACTCTGAATACTCTTCAGGGCCACCCGGATCCGGCCTATGTTTGCATCAGGCCCTGTAAAAATACAGAGGAAAAGGTCACCATACGGGGCAATTATTATTTTTCCAGAAACCGTTTCCAGTATGATCTGGTCAATGAGACCAATCTTCATATCCTGAGCAATTTTAACTCCCGCCCTGAGCAGGTCTTCAGCCATTGCCGCGACCTGATCAAAATCTGCATCCCCAAAAGACTGGACTGAAAAACCATCTGAAAATGCCGATACGGCGATCACTCCCGGCTGCACCAGTAATTTTCTGAGTAAATTCTCATCGAGACGGTTGGGTGTTTCGGGTATATGGATATCATCCCGGATGAGAAGATTTTCCTTCCGGCAGGTTTCCACTGCGGCCTGGTACTCGTCCGCAGTATAACTACGGATCTCCATCTTCTCCGATGTAGTCGCATTGCTAACTTTGAGGGCCTCATTACCGTAATAAATTGTATCACCGGACGTAAAAAAAGCGGCAATAATTTTACCCTTGTCAATCAGAATGACCCCTTCACCCTGTTGAGTGGTAGTTTTTATCAGCCCGACGAGGCCGATTACCTGCTGGACCTCCTTATCACGAAGCGAATTATTGATATGCCCGATATGGGTCCCTTCCGGTAGGTTCATGGCATTATAAGGCTGCAATCAGTCTTTCCTTGTTTTTCTTCAACTCGTACCTGATCCTTCCAACATTAGCTGTCGAATCTGCAACGATTGCGATTAATTCATCTGCGGATAGTGGGGACATGATAATTGGTCCTTTTTCGAGTTCCACAAGCATCTGATCGAGAGCCCCTTTACCAAGCTCGTTCCCCATTGCTTCCGAGGTACCCATGCCAGTCGATGCCATTGCACCTAATGCATCAATATCGATTTTCCCGGATATGGCACTCTCTATCACAAACCCATCTCTTCCTACGATGACCGCTGCGGAAACACCTTCCACCTTAAGGAACTCGCCCAGTATCTGCTTTAACATTCCGGATCTCCCCGATACACATTATCGTTCGTATAAACTGAATTTCTGGCATACGATGATAAATATGTTTCCTAATTTGATTGTATTCGGGGCCATAATTAATAAATTTCCAAATATATTGGAACCCGGTTCAATTCATTCTTTTCTCCCTGATCAACTACAAAAAAACCATCCGGGTAATTTTCATTCCGGCCCACCACTATAAATAGTGTCATTAATTTCAGGTATGGGCATCAATTCAATGCCTGGAAACCAAAAAAAATCCACCATATTCCGGCCCCGTTATTCCAACAATACGCAGGGTATCCTCATGACCCAACCATATAGTAACCCCCCTCATGTCAACACCCTGAATCCTCAGTTGTTAAGCCCTGTATTTTCCCCATTTTGGGTAAAAACCAATTCATTCGCCTTATTTTTAAACAACACTTATACACCCTTGTTTCAACAGAATCCAGACCCTTAATGGGGTAGATTCACTGCACCCGGCCTCTGCAGGACATAAGACATGACGGGAAAATGGTACATCAGCCAGGCTGGAATTGCGGCTCCATACCAGCCACACATAGTACTAGAGAATGGATCTGACCCCACTGAATGCCAACACCATCTTTACAGATATTTCCGGACACGGATAGTAAAATACACCTGTTTTTGTAGTTAACGGTGCGGGAGTCCCTGTAATATTAAAAAGGACTATTAAATATGGCGTTGTATATCTCCTGTTGATGAAACTCCCAAGGGGCACATTTCATTCTATTAAGAAAGGCATACTATTTCGTTCGCTCCTTGATGAGATAGAAAAAACCAGGTTCACCGGGTATTGCATGGTCAACTATGAAACAGAGACCTGCACCCTGGTGCTCAATTCCGGGATCTATATCCTTGCAAATTATGAACAACTTGAGGGGCACCCAGCATGGCAGAAGATATTAACGCTTCTGGACATGAAAGTCGATGTAGGCCTTACAACATTAAACGCGGTTCAGCTCCAGTTGGCAAGGGAATTTAACCCTCATGCAACACTCCAGATATTAGCCCAGAAATCCCAAAAACGGCAATTAATGACGGGAATATCCAATTTGGGTACCAGGAGAAAGGAAGATATACCGGGAAATACGGTCCATGAAGACCGGTTAGAGCGTCAGGAAAAACAAGCTCTTCCCCCTGGACCAGGAATAGTAGTGGCAGAAAAATATCCTGCCGTGCAGGTCTCAACCCCCGGTACCGTACAATCTCCCGATGAACAAGAGACAATTGAAAATGTGCTGGAAGAGGATGGGACCTGCATTGACCGTGACATGGAAGCCCTCGATAATATGGACATTGAAGAAATGACTAAAAGGATCCGGGAGAACTGCAAGGTCACCATTGAGCAACTGGACCTGGATCACCTGACAGAAGAGAGGGAAGATTAAGAATAAATTCCAGAAAGACAAGCGTTAAAGCAGGAAGATACCATGCAGTCAATAATGCCCGGACAGATACCGTTCATTCCAGTCATCGTCTTGATCTTTGCAATAGCAGTGATTATTCTGCTCATTCTATTTTTAAGAGTTTACCAGGTAAGATATACACCCGGAAAAGAATTTCATTCCAAAATCCGCACCGTTCATCATCAGGAAGATATGATCACTCCTTTGCCAGGCATTCCAGAAATAAAAAAGGAGAATCTCGCAGAAAAAATACCCTCTACAGAAGATGTTCCGCTCACGGACCTTGGGGATATTACAAAAAATCTCCATGCACTCGTATCGAAATACCATCTCGAGGCGATCACCTTGTCTGCGACAGATGGCCTGATGATTGCATCGACCAGAGAAAGCGGGCAGGATGAGGCAGCCCACTATGGCCAGTTCTTTAAGGAGGGCGAGGCCCCGTCTGTACCTGGTATGAAATTATTTAATATCACCCATAAGGGATCATCGGTAATTGGAATCATACAGTCAGACCACCTGGTAACAGACACTTTATTGGGCCGGATCAAGAGTGACACGGAAAAAATCATGAACTGGTGGATATAAATTACCAACGAGGGAGAGGATTTAATTACCAGCATATAAACTTACATTACACAACTCTTGTGAAGGTGTTTAATGGTCAGGGTCTACACGTTGGCTTCCGGTAAAGGTGGAACAGGAAAAACCACGGTGACGGTGAACCTTGGAACCTGCCTCGCCCAATTAGGGAAAGAGACGTTTATCATGGATGCAGACATTGGGATGGCGAACCTCGGCCTGGCCCTTGGTCTTGAGAATGTGCCGATAACGCTTCATGAAGTCCTTGCAGGGAAAGCAAACATCAAAGACGCAATTTATGACGGGCCGGCAGGTTTAAAGGTTGTACCTAGCGGTATTTCACTCCAGGGGTTTCAGCAGGCCGACCCGGAAAAACTAAAGGACGCGCTGAAGGAACTGGTGAACCTTTGTGAGTACCTGTTGATCGATGCGCCAGCGGGTATCAGCAGGGACGGTGTTATCCCCCTCGCGATCGCGGATGAAGTTATTCTTGTAGTTAATCCTGAACTATCTTCAATTGTTGATGCCCTGAAAACCAAAATCCTCACCGAAGTTGTGGGGGGTCATGTGATGGGTGCCATCCTTAACCGGGCGGCGGTAGAAAAAACTGATTTTGTCAGCCAGAAAATGGAGAAAGTCCTCGGGGTAAAAGTAATTGGTACGATCCCGGAAGACCCGAATATCAGGAAGGCCGCATCCTTTAAAACACCGGTGGTGATCAAGTACCCGGATTCCGGCGCATCAATCGCCATAAAAAGGATAGCCGCAGATATCGCAGGTATACCCTTCAAGGAAACCCGTCAGGAAGCTAAAGACGGCTTTGTAGACCGCTTTGCAAAGGTCCTGTTCAGAGGGAAACGATGAACATTGAAGAAACTCTGGTCGTCCTGTTCGGGCTGATTATTATTGTGCAATGTTTTTTCATGTATGTCATGTCAAGACGGATCCGCCAACTTCTCGAAGAAAGCGATAACGCGGGGTTAGCGACAGATTTCACCGAATCCGAGCTTGATGAAATTTCAAAGACTGTCGACGAATATAAAAAGCACCAGATTTGATGACTTTTTCCAAATTCCACGAACGGTTAAAAATACCATTCATACGGTATATGGTTTTACGAAAACCGCAGCAGAATGCCCATAACGTTAGTCGGCTGAATGGTCAATGCGGATCATTGGGTTTTTGATTTTCTGTTCCGCGTCCACATCATCATTTGGGCATTATAAAAAAATGACAGGATGTCGTTAACAGACCCTTATTCAGTTTTATTTGTCACTGTAAACTCACAGTACTGGTCGCCTTTGGATTTGCATTTTATCTCTTTTCCCTGGACCCGGACATTGAAGGCACTTGATACAATACCTGCCAGGAGACCAGATGTGCAATGACAGGAGGGCTTGTCTTTCTTTCCAAGAGATTCAGCCTCTGCACTGTTGTCAAGTATAATGATTTTTTCTTTCTTTGCCTCGTTCCAGTCCATTTTTATCACTTTGAACCATCCCATCTGGCCATAGAATGCAAGCGCCATATCAATCAGTGTATTGGGATCATGGATGCCCATTTTCTTGAAAAACGCGATATTCTGGGTGCCGAGTTCCATGTATGCCCGGTAATTGATCACACCTCCGGCTGCTGCTTCCCCGACAATCTTACTCATCGACCCCATCATCGAATTGAACAGCATCCGGGGTACCATGATAACGGGTTCTTCTATCAGGGTGATCTTCCCTTCAAGGGGTTTAAGTTCCAGGAATTCAGTCAGCGATCGTTCTCCTTTCCTAATCCCTTCTGCCCTCTCATTCCAGCTTACATCACGCTGCGTGAAGACAAATTCGCACGCGCCACCACCTGCTGCATGGCAGGTTACTTCTTCTCCCACCCAGTTCTTACCGGTGACCGCAGCCAGGACGCCTTCCATCCATCCGACATGGACACCGCAGACAGGCATTGCCCAGTCTTTCATCACGTCCGATTCAAAGGTGTATTTTGTTTTCACAACAATTTTGTCCCCGCCCTGTGAGACCAGTTCCAGGGGGGCCCCCCATCCCTGCTGGTGCTGTAACTTGAACGCGAACATGAGAAACTCGTGAGGCTTCAGTTCCAGGCCCTGTTTTTTAAGAAACATATTCAGACCGGTCGCACCCAGGCCTACGGACCGGTATAGTTTCCTCATCATCTGGACCGCAAGTTTCCGGTTTAACGACCGTTCATACATTTCATACATTGCGCGGAGGAGATAATTCGGGTTACTACTCGTTCGGACGCCGAATGCGGACATAATTCCTTCGCCGGGGTGGATCTCGAGGAACTGGGTGATATCTTTATCTCCTTTAATAACAGCCTCGATATCATTCCGGTCTATCTTTTTCCTCTCCATAGAATATACCTCTTGGTTCCATTTATTTAAACAATATCATATGAAGTTGGGAGAGAACTGAAGCAGCAATCATGAATCCAAAAAATAAAGGGAGATATTGGTTAATATTGATATTCCTCTAAAAATAATCTGAAAAAAACTTTCTAAAATACGAAAATACCTCAATGGGTATTTTCATATCAGGCATCCTTGTACCGCCCGGTGAAAATTAGGATGTTTTAATTCACCCGATTCATCCGATCTCAATGATCTCCTCGCGTCCGCCCGAACGCACCGTGACGGAAAATATCCTGATTTTTCTGTCGCGGTCCATTACCACGCAATCATACTCGCCAAACAGCACCTTGAAGTATGCCTTCCCTTCAGGTGTAGTGACATCGCTTCCGATAACCCTTCCCTGCTTTCGAATGGATACATGAATACCTGACTGGGGTACCTGGCATTTTACAATTTTTACCATATAGGCACCAGTACCTTCATTTCTTCTTTCTATCGTTGGCATTGCCATCGACATATTGCTGGTTAAATGGCTCCGGTCAAAGATACGGCACAAGAGAATGTAGCTTTCGATTAAATCTTGCTCAACCGGATGAAACGAGAACATCTCACTTCCTTTCAGAAGGTATATGGCCTTATCGCCTAGAATGATTCCATTTTTTTCTATCTCTACTGCACCTTCAGGTTCGCCTTTCTTAAATAGTAAATATATCTTACCGATCCCGGTATCGGCGACACCAATCCCACTTTTTCGTCCGTCATCTGCAAATTTTTTAAGATCGTTTAATTTCAGAGAGTACTTTAGTGTGGTCGCATTCACCTGCTCATTGAGAAACTCGCTGATCTCCATTTTAGATTTTACTCCTTTTTAATCCCTGAATAAACCCCGGGGTTTTCCAAAAAAACAAGTAACACCGGGCAATTCAGATAGGCTGCAGATACCCAAAGTCACCTGTTTCCCAACGTAGGAAATTTTTCTGCCATTTCGTATTATATTAGTATGTTATATGGATTTATCCCCCGTTGTCCTGGCAACCAGGAAGCCGACATACTGAAACGTGGTAGGGAATAGGGCACGGGTCAATGCCTGGCGGTGCACTCCCTGCAATGAAATGTACCAGACGAAGGAGATGCCCATGGCCATGATTCTCTAAAAAACGCCATGATTAAAAAGTCCTGATACAGATATGCACATACCATCATGATCATCGTCCCACTTGTAATAGGTGTTATTGCCGTGGTAATAACACTCTGTTATGCTTCAGTTCTTGATATTATTGATCGCAGGGTCCCGTTTATTACGTGGGTGCCGCTCCTTCTCATTGGTATACCCGCGGTCGGGCTGGCACTTCTTTCTTTCAATAATGGAATTGTGCTTCTTGCAGGATATAGTGGAATTGTCGGCGCCACCCTGTTACTCGCATATTTCAATAACCGCGAGATCAGTTCCCCAAAACAGCTGGTGTGGCCGGTACTGGTAATTGCCCTCCAGGTCTGCACAGGGTTATATTTTTTTACTCTTGGAATGACCAGCATTTTTTTAATGTCCATGGCCGCAGCCGTTATTTTTTTCTGCGCCACCATGCTCGAGTATCGTGGTAAGGAGAACATTTTTGCGGATACCTGGCCGGTAATCTATTTCCTTCTTGTTTCATTCTCCTGGTTTTACTATGCCATACGAGTTGCATCACAGATTTCATACGCTTACCTGGGCATGATCGCATTGTTCTGCCTTATTTTTTACTTGTTTGCAGTCCTTCATCTTTTTGGCGGTGCTGATGCATGGGCACTGATGTTTATCTCGCTTACAATCCCCCTCTTTCCCTTCACGCCACTTGCAGGCTACCCACCATTAGCATTTTTCCCTTTCACGGTCCTTGTCAATGCGGTGATATTCAACCTCATTGCCCCCATCGCACTCTTTATTATGAACATTTACCGGGGAAACAAGGCGCCATTACTCTACCGGTTCCTCGGGTACCCGGTAGATGGGGATACAGTACAGAATTCATTCGGATTTATCATTGAAGAGATCCAGGAGACGGATGGGACTATCAATAGGAGATTTCTGAAACTCGGGGAGGCCCTTGGATCTCTTGTGAAGGGAGGGAAGCGCATTTATACAAAAGACCTTAGATTACATCCGGAACAATATTCCCATGAAATTTCATTGTATAAACGGGCGGGAAAGGTCTGGATATCATATGGCGTTCCATTTATCGTCCCTATCACAGTCGGTGTGATATTTGGGCTTTTTATCGGGGATATCCTTACTATCTGCCTTAATTTCTTTGGAGGTATCTAAAATTATACTGCCATTACGTTACCAGGACGGACTTATCCCCGTCGTTGTCCAGGACCAGGTTACCCACGAGGTGTTGATGGTCGCGTATGCCAACCAGGAAGCGGTCGGACTCACGGCCAGCACAGGGTTTTCCCATTTTTATAGCAGGAGCCGGAATAAGATATGGAAAAAGGGGGAAGAGAGCGGACATGTACAGCGGGTCTCGAGGATCCTCATAGACTGCGATGAGGACTGCCTCCTCTACGAAGTCATCCAGGAAGGGGCAGCCTGCCATACAGGCCATATGACCTGCTTTTTCCGAACACTTGATGGAGAAGAGATATCCGGGCGGGTCTTTGATCCTGTTAAGGTATACGCTAATAAACATCAATGATCAAATATGTAACCGGTGATATTTTTTGAAATTAGTACCAGATACTAGTGTCGTCATAGATGGTCGCATCACCTCAATGATAAAAACCGGTGAATATAATGGCGCGACAATAATTATACCAGAAGCAGTAATCGCAGAACTTGAGGCACAGGCAAACCAGGGAAAGGAAATAGGATTTTCAGGCCTCACAGAACTGCAGGCGCTTTGCAAACTATCTGAAGAAGGCACCATTGAACTAAAATTCGTCGGTGTAAGACCGACCCTTGAGCAGGTCAAGCTCGCCAGCGGCGGTGAGATAGATGCACTCATCCGGAATGTGGCAATAGAACATTCAGCACGGTTCATCACGAGCGATATTGTCCAGGCTGAAGTAGCCAGGGCAAAAGGCCTGGATGTTATTTACTTAAAACCCCAGATCGGTGATTTTACACCACTCGGGATTGACCAGTTCTTCGATGAGCATACCATTGCGGTGTACCTGAAAGAACGCGTGCCTCCCGTCGCAAAAAAGGGAACGATCAACGCGATGCAACTCATCAGGATCCGCGATCAACCATCTACGGATTACGAGTTAAAAGCTCTTGCACGGGAGATCCTTGAACGGGCAAAACGAGACCCGGACGGATTTATCGAGGTGGAAAAGCGCGGGGTTACAGTCGTTCAGATTGGCTCCATGAGGATTGCAATCGCCCGGAGACCGTTTAGTGACGGGATGGAGATCACGGCAGTCAGGCCAATTGTGGATATGACCCTGGACAATTACCAGAAAGCGAACGTGATCAAAAACAGGATCACGGGCGAAAAAAGAGGCCTGTTAATTACCGGTCCTCCTGGTGCTGGAAAAACAACCCTTGCACAGAGCGTGGCAACGTATCTTGCGGATAATGGCTTTGTTGTAAAAACAATGGAGGCACCCCGAGAATTACAGGTCCCTGACCATATTACACAGTATACGATGCTTGAAGGAAGCATGGAAAACACTGCGGATATACTGATGCTGGTCCGGCCGGATTATGTAATATTTGATGAGCTCCGAAAGAACGAGGACTTCCGCGTATTCGCCGATATGCGCCTTGCCGGTATCGGCATGGTCGGGGTTGTCCACGCAATCGGTGCCCACGATGCACTCCAGCGCTTTTCTGACAGGGTTGATTTCGGGGTCCTCCCACAAATAGTCAATACCATTATCTTTGTCGATAAGGGCGAGATCCTGAAGGTCTACGATGTAGAATTTACCATAAAAGTGCCTGAAGGAATGGCCGGCGAGATGCACCTGCGTCCCGTCACGATGGTCCGCAACTGCGAAACAGGGGACCTGGCATTTGAGATATTCAAATATGAGGGAGAGACCATCGTTATATCGGCACCGGTCCAGCCCGCACCGGTGGAAGCCCCGTTAAAAATTTCAACAGCCGGAAAAGAGGATGAAGACTCAGGCTGGAAGATCACGGAACGCGAGATACAACGGGAGATAGGACGTTACACCGACGGTGCGATCGATGTTCGGATGCTTTCAGACACAAAAGCTGTTGTCTACATCGATGACAAGGATGTCCCTGCTGCGATCGGAAAAGGCGGGAAAAATATTGCAGCAATTGTAAACAAGGTGGGTACCGGAATCGATATCAGGCCACGAGGAGAGGCCGAAAAGCCAAAACCTGCACAAGCATCCGGAGAAGAAGAACTCCAGCTGGGCGGCGGGATTAAAATCCGTGTCGACAAAAAGCAGCTGGCAATCATTTCTCCCGAGCAGGCCGGTAAAATTGTTGATGTATTCGCGGGAAAAGAGTACCTTTTCACAGCGACGGTAAACGAGACTGGGGAGATCCACCTTGGCAAGAACAGTACCATTGCGCAGGAAATGCTGAAACGTTACACCCAGGGGGATGTAATTAAACTCAGGCCAGTATAACCGGGTATACACACGGGAAAAATTTTAATAAATTTTTGGTGATATTGTGAGCGAATTTGATATGCAACAGTTCGAGTCCACGGCGGGAGAGAAATGGGAACAGGTATTTGAGGCGAACCCTTCAGACCGCCCGAAGTTTTACATTACGGTGGCCTACCCCTACCCAAGCGGGGCAATGCACGTCGGACACGGAAGGACCTACATCGTCCCCGATGTAATTGCACGTTTCTGGAGAATGCGGGGGTTTGAAGTGTTGTACCCGATGGCGTTCCACGTCACCGGTGCACCCGTCATTGGTATTTCCAAACGGATAGCGCGCGGGGATGAGACTGCAATTCACCTGTACCGTGACCTTTACAAGGTGCCCCCCGAGGTTCTGGCACAATTTATCAATCCTCTTGAGATAGTCCGCCATTTTTCCGAGGAGTACATGCGGGTCATGAAGAGCTGCGGGCTCTCCATTGACTGGCGGCGGCGGTTCACCACGGTTGATCCCACCTACAGCAAATTTATTGAATGGCAATGGAAGCACCTCGGGGACGCAAACCATGTCGTCAAAGGTGCCCACCCGGTCAGGTATTGCCCTCAGTGCGAAAACCCGGTGGGAGACCATGACCTCCTCGAAGGTGACAAGGCAGAGGTACTAAAGTTCACCCTTGTGATGTTCCAGTACGGGGACTCGCTCATTCCCACCGCAACACTCCGGCCCGAAACGATCTACGGGGTCACGAACCTCTGGGTCAATCCTGCCGTTACCTATGTAAAAGTTAACGTAGACGGCCATACCTGGATCATCAGCCAGGAGGCCGCAGATAAGATACTTCTCCAGGACCACATGGTCCAGGTTATTGAGCAGATTCCGGGGGCCACCCTGATTGATCAGAAGGTCTTCCACCCGTTATGCGGGGAAGTGCCGGTACTTCCTGCAGAATTTGTCGACCCCGATATGGCAAGCGGGGCAGTGATGAGTGTCCCGGCACATGCGCCATTCGATTATATCGCATTGAAGGACCTGCAGAAGACGGGAAAATACCTGGATATCCAGCCGGTCCCCCTGATCACCGTACCGGGGTACGGGCAGGTCCCTGCGAAGGATGCGGTAGAACGTGAAGGGATTCAAAACCAACTGGACTCAAGGATGGATGCCCTGACCCAGGAGGTCTATGCCGCAGAATTCTCGTCGGGTAAACTCTTCGATACCTATGGCGGTAAACCTGTCAGGATTGCCCGCGACGATGTGGCAGCCCTGATGATCGAACAATACGGTTCCACCGTTATGTACGAGTTTGACAACCGTAACGTGGTCTGTCGTTGCGGGAGTCGTGTATACGTGAAGATCCTGCACGACCAGTGGTTCCTTCAGTACAGCGACCCAGAATGGAAAGCACAGGTATCCGGACACCTTAACGAGATGGCCCTCGTCCCGCCGGAAGTCAGGGTTGAATTTGAACGGACCGTAGACTGGCTGAAAGACTGGGCATGTACGAGGCGGGTTGGTCTTGGCACGCACCTCCCTTGGGACCCGGCATGGCTGATTGAGCCGCTCTCGGATTCGACTATTTACATGGCTTATTATACTATTGCCCACCGGATCCGTGAATTTGCGCCCGAAGTCCTTACCCCTGAAGTTTTCGAGTTTATTTTTCTTGGAACAGAATCTCCAAATCTCCCTGAGCGGGAAAAACTCGAAAAAATCAGAGAAGAATATCTTTACTGGTACCCCTACAACTACCGGTTCTCGGCAAAAGACCTAATCTCCAACCACTTAACCTTCCAGATATTCCACCATGTGGCAATATTTCCAAAACAATACCTTCCGAAGGGGATGGTTGTCTTTGGCATGGGACTTCTGAACGGGGCAAAGATGTCATCGAGTAAAGGAAATGTCTTCCTGCTCGAGGATGCGGTCCAGGAGTTCGGTGCTGATACAGTGAGGATGTTCCTCGTTGGAAGCGCTGAACCCTGGCAGGATTTTGACTGGAGAAACGAACTCGTAAGCTCGACCAGGAAACAGATCGAGCGGTTCTGGAACACAATTATTGAATCTTCCCAGGCAACAGGGGAGGATTGTGAACTTGACTCCTGGCTGATCTCAAGGCTCCAGCACCATATCGGGAGAACAACTGAATCCCTCATGAAATTCCAGACGCGACAGGCCTTACAGGAAGCATTCTTTGGTGTGGAGGCTGACCTGAAATGGTACCGCCGCAGGCTTTCTGACGGGTCTAAGGGCCATACCTCATTAAAAGAACTCTGTTCCGTGTGGATCCGTTTGATGGCCCCCATTATCCCGTTCACATCTGAACAGCTCTGGGCTGAAACCGGTGAAATGGGACTGGCCTCCTTTGCCACGTGGCCGGAAGTGGATGATTCCCGTATGCATCCAATGATCGAGTTGGGAGAAGAATTGCTGCTCCGGACGGTAGAGGATATCGAGTCGATCATGAAACTGATCCAGATAACCCCCTCCTCACTTACACTCTGTATTGCACCCGGCTGGAAACAGGAGATATTCAGAACAATTGCCCGCTCAAATGACCGCAGCCAGGTGATCAAGGAGGTCATGAAGGATGAGAGTATGCGTATGCGCGGCAAGGATGCCACCGATGCAGTCAAGCAGTGCACCACCCTGATTCACCGCCTTCCACCCCAAATCGTGGAGGCCCTTTCCAACGGAGACCTGGATGAGGAGAATACTTTTAACCGGGCGAAGTTGTTCCTCGAAAAAGAATTCGGTATACCAATAACGGTAGTCCCGGCAGATCCCGGAATATACGCAAAAGCAGCTGCTGCATTGCCATTTAAACCAACGATAGTTATTGAATGAAACTATTTTACCATATTTTTTCCTCACCTATCGAATTTCACTATTTTTAAACCGGTTAAAATCTCGAATTTACCAGGGATATCTAAAAGACCGACAGACTAACGTAAAAAATGAATGGGCCCGGTGTCTTCTGTAAGGCATTTCGATATGCTGCAACCAGAGAATTATCAGCAGGGCAATAGCTATTGCGGAAATTTCTCAGTATAGATGTCCTGGAAATGAACCCAACACCAGCTAATTGGTAATTCATGTGGCGATAGTAACACACGAGTGAAAGAATTAATCCCCGGGCCCTGGAAGATAACAGGAGGCCACGTGAAAATCTCGTACTGGCGGGTTATTCTACAGTTTTTCCTTTTTTAACTCTTTCTTTGGTCGAGTAACCTGTTATCGCATCAAGGTATTTTCGAAACCGCCTGTTCGTATCTAGGATTGTCTCATCAGAAACCGTAAGGTCTGACTCAGTCCGGATAATAACCGATTTCCCCTCCGCCCCAAGGGAAGTATCGAGGACCTTTAATGCCCCGTACCTGATCTGGTAATGCCCATCCTTATTCTCTGGCTCTACACCAAAACATTCCACCAGTTGTTCAACCATTGTTACCGATAAATTTTTGGTAAAACCCCTCTTCACCGGGTACTCTTGCATAATACTTTTTAGTAAGGTCGTATATGTTAATCTAATGTCACCAGAAGCTGGCTTCGATATAAAAATTATTTCAAAACCTTTGAACACTGAAGGAGTGTCTGTCCTCATGGGCTTTCCCGGGAGCGGACTTGTGGGAAGTATTGCCCTCCAGTACATGGTTGATCAACTGGAGTTCCAACAGATCGGCAGTATGACAAGCAAATTTTTCCCACCTCTTGCCATGATGAACAAAGGTGTCATTAATGTCCCGGTCCGGATATACGAAAAAGAAAAACTCGTGGTCATCGTCGCTGATATTCCAATTCATCCCATGATCTGCTACGAGGTCTCAAATGGGATCATGGACTGGCTGATGCCCTTTAACATCAAGGAAATTGTCACCATTGCCGGAATAATCACGAATGAAACGGAAAAACGTGTATTTGGCGTTGCTACCGCAGAGCAGGACCTGCCACGCATCCAGGACAACACAATAATTCTCCCGATGGGGAGCATATCAGGTATTGCGAGCAGCCTGCTTACGGAATGTAAGATCCGGGGTATTTCTGCCTATGGCCTCCTCGGTGAGACAATTAATGCACCCGACCCACGGGCGTCCGCTTCAACAATCGAAGTCCTGAACAAAATGTACGACATTAATCTCGATGTCAAGCCACTGCTTGAACAGGCGGAGGAAATTGAGGCCACGATGCTTAAACTTGCAGAAGAAGTGCAATCCCAGGAAACGATGCCAAAGAAAGAGAACCTTCCAATGTATGGGTGAATTACATGGAATGCACAGCATTAACCGGTATTTCTCCCGAAGTAATCAAGGACCTCAGATCGGGAAAGGCACGGACACTGGAGCTCCATAGCACACATAATGTTATCACACTCAATGGTGTTGAACCCGGTATGCCTATTTTCCTGACATCAATAAACAGGGATGACCTCACAATCGGGGATCAGGGGATCGTCGCAGATGTGATCGGGATCATGATTACAATGAAACGGCTGATCGATTACTCCCCGGGAGTTGTGTATGAAGAACGGGAGCGCATGTCTGCACGGGTAAAAATTAAGTTTTGTTGCAACTCTGCGGTGAAAACGGTATTCCAGGATACCATGTTCACACCTATTCGTATTGATGTTGTAAAGTGCTGCAGTTACCACGCAGGATAGAGACCAACGGTGTTTATTCCTTTTTTTTCATCACTCATAATTGTGGTAACCCTCGGAATACCATGTATACCTGATGGCGATAGTTACATAGCAAGAGCATGACAATTACTATAGAGCCAGACTTTGGGCTTGTGGCTTAGCTTGGACATAGCGCCGGGCTTCTAACCCGGATGTCGGGGGTTCGAATCCCCCCAGGCCCGCTATTTCTTTTAGCCAGTTGAAATTTTTTTGGGGAGATTCCAAGATTTTCCCGTTCGTGCAAATACGATCAAAGGAAATACCACCCCCATCTCATCCCCATGCATCGGCCTGTTATCGCAAGTCCTGGTTCCAGCAGTTCATAACCCTGCCTTAAGCGGAAACACAAGGAACCTTGCATCTTTCAACTATAGCCAACAGCAATTACTCGAAAGGTTGTAGTTACAACTTGTGACAAGCAAACACCTTGGCAACAGGAAGGTGAAAGGACCGGGCGCCCGTGATGAGACCCTTACTATGTGACACCCCGGCCTGGATTGATACCAGGGGTAAAGGAGGCGGTGCCAGGGGTCCCTGTTTCAACTCCCGCCAAATCACCTTGGCATATTTCCGCTAAAAAAATCCGCACCTCCCTGGGCGGATGCAAACACCAGATCTGCAGGAACCAGGTAGGATACCTGCGCTCTCACCTGGAACGTGACGTTACCTGCCTTTGGGTGAAACCCAAACATCATTTATCTTCTGTTCACGGAAGTGAAAATAGAAAAAGATACCGTTTTCGCGGAAAAAATACAAAAAATGTGCTGATCGAAGAACGGTTTTATTCGTTCTCATGGGAAACCAGCTGGACATCCCCGATATTATGCTGTCGTTGCGAGAGTTTCTTCGCTTTGAAAATATTTTTCCCTTCCTTTCCGATTGCAATACCTCGGTCTTCATCCCGGACTTCAATATGTGCAACCGGTTCACCAGTTGTTTCATCATCCTCAAATTCTACAGATGTCACCTGTGCAGGGAGGAAACAGTTTTTCAAAAACTGCGTCGCATCGGCGGAGTACTCTACAACTTCGATCTTTTTCCCCATGGCTTCGGATGCCTTTTTAATACTGGCCCCTTTTTTGCCTATCGCAAGGCCCATTTCCCCAGGGTTAATGACAAAAATAATCCGGTTGTTCCGGTCGTCAATGATACAGTCACGGCTCCCTGCACCAGTCAGGCGTTCAAACTGGGAGATCAGACCGATGCAGTCCTCAGTCAGTTTGACTTCGACCATTGTCATGCCCTCTTAAGGGAAAGAATATCTGACTCACCGGGGTCAATTACCGCAAGAGCGCTGACCATGAACGGTTTACCACAGGCCTTGCCAAGCGCAACACTTGAACCATCAAATGTATGAACAAACAAACCTTCTTTATCCTTTATGGACTGCAGGAACGGGACAGGGCAATTCGCTGCCACTACCACGATCTGCGCTTTTCCCGACTCAATACATATTTCTGTTTTATTCTGACCGAGAAGGACATCGCCAGTCTTGATCGCCCTTCTTAATGAAGCATTAAAATCCATTGCAATTCTCCTAATTCATAGGTTTCGCGATTAGTTTTACATCTCCGGTTCCAAGCTGTATCGGCTGGCCTACAATCACATTTTCCGTGACACCGGATAATTCATCCACTTCGTTTGCCACTGCTGCGTCGAGCAGGTGGTTGACGGTAACTTCAAATGCAGCACGCGAGAGCACGCTCTCCTTTTCGCCTGCAATGCCATGCCTTCCGATCTGCTTGACCTCGCCTTCCAGGCACATCATATCGGCGACGAGCATAATGTGCCGGACGTCAACCAGGATACCCTGCTCATTAAGCGTGGAAACGGCTTCATGAATGATCGCATTCCGGGCAGCCTCAATACCGAGGACCTGTGAGATCTCATTGATGTTGTTGGTGCGGGTACGCCTGGTATCCACACCTTCAACATCGAATACATCCTTTAGGTTTGAGCCTTCAGTATAAAGTATATACTCCCCGCTCTCCTTACGGACGACAACACGTTCGATATCATCGATACCCTGCACAATCACCTTCCGCACGTGTTCCGCAAGCTGGAAGAGGTTCTGATAGCTCTCACGGCTTTTTGGCATGAAGTTTATGACGCCTTCCTTTTCATCGGACTCATGTTCAAAATCACGGTAATGGCGTCGTTCCCGGATCTTCCGCGGTGCGGTCTCGATGATCGTGCCGACCGGAATTTTTCGTTTCTCACAGACAGCACTATTTAAGTGGACAACTACCTGCATGTCCTGCATGTCAATCGTGATATCCCCGAATTCCTGGAGGGTCGCGGCTTCAATCTGCCAGCTTACCTCACGGGCACGGTCACGGTCTGCCCCGAATTCCGGTTCAAGATAGATGGTCATCGTGGGGGTGCTCGGCTCTTTCCTTGCGTCCATGATCTCGATCAGTCTCGGTAGCCCAAGGGTAACGTTGATCTCGGCGACACCCGCGTAGTGGAATGTACGCATCGTCATCTGGGTGCCGGGTTCTCCGATGGACTGTGCAGCAATGACACCAACAGCCTCACACGCCTCGATCCTTGTGCTCATGTACTCAGAGTTGACCCGCTCAATAATTTCTTCAAACTGGTCATCGCTGATGTTCTTCTCTGATAGGAACTTTTTCAGCTGCTCCTTCGTCTTAGCCGGAAGCGTCTCGTTATCAATGACCTGTTCCTGTTCGGGAGTCATTTATACCTCCTCCTTCAGGACACTTTCAACAATCCCTTTTACGTCCACCGGGTCACCAAAGCAGCTCTTCATGGGATCGGTCCCGTCTTCACCATACGTGAACTGGATGATTCGACCGCCGGTCGTCCTGACAGTCCCGTCATACGCTACCTTCAGGTCCTGTAAGGCATTGATCATACGCCGCTGCAGGTACCCACTCTGGGATGTCCTGACTGCCGTGTCCACAAGCCCTTCACGACCACCAATTGCATGGAAGAAAAACTCCGTGGGATTAAGCCCACCCTTGTAGCTGTGTTTAATAAACCCGTGGGCATCTGATCCCCGGTCCCCCTTCTTGAAATGGGGGAGCGTCCGGTCATCGTACCCACGCATAATACGCTCTCCACGGACGGACTGCTGGCCGACACAGCCTGCCATCTGGGTCAGGTTCAGCATTGAACCCCTTGCACCACTCACCGCCATCACCACGGCACTATTCCCGAGTCCGAGGTGACGGCCGGCAATCTCACCAGTCCGGTCACGGGCTTTCCCAAGGACCTGCATGATCTGCATTTCAAGGGTCTCTTCGGGAGTACGGCCGGGCATAGGTTCAAGCTGCCCGTCTTCGTAGATGCGTATTCTTTTTTGTACATCCATCACGGCACCGTCAAGGACCTCGGCAATCTGCCCGTATTCGGTCTTCGAGAGGTCTTCATCATCGATACCAAACGAGAACCCATCCAGCATGATCGAACGGATGGAGAGCTTCGTCATATCGTCGATGAAATCTGCGGCACGTTTCATCCCATTCTGCCGGATGATGCGCTGGACAATCTGGCCGTCAAATGCACCGATGGCCTTCTTGTCAATTGTGCCTGAAATAAGATTTCCATTGATTATCTGTACATACGCGTCTCGTTCGCACGTGTCCCGCTTGCAGATATCACAATTTGCACATGAACTTGCTTTGAAGACCATGTTCAACCCATCGGGTAATATTACGGAGAATGCCTGCTTGTTGGTCCACATCGGGACCCCGTCCTCTTCCTTCACAGGAGGTGGAAGGTGTTCGATGTCGGTAGACTTCAGCAGGTAGAGGATATCCTCGCGTGTGAACCAGCGGACCTGGTTGGTGAGCATGAATACCCCCGATATGTGGTCATGGATACCTCCGATAATCGGGCCTCCAAAACGGGGCGAGAGGATATTTTCCTGTACGGCAACAAGTATCGCAGCTTCTGCCCTCGCCTCCTGAGTCTGGGGGATATGGAGGTTCATTTCATCACCGTCAAAATCAGCGTTGTATGGTGGACATACGGCGGGGTTCAACCGAAATGTCTTGCCATCCATTACCTTCACACGGTGAGACATGATGCTCATACGGTGAAGGGAAGGCTGCCGGTTGAACAGGACAATATCCCCGTCCCGAAGATGCCGCTCCACGGTCCATCCAGGCTCAATCATATCAGCGACGGTATCCAGATTTCCTTCCGCAAGGCGGAGCCTGCGTTTGTCAGGCCGGATAACATAGTTGGCCCCGCAGGGGTGGTTGAGGGTAGGCCGGTTTGGCCCGTTCCTGGCCATTGTTTTGAGTTCATCAATATTATTCGGCGCTGCATGCACCGGGATCGACATCTCATTCGCAATTGCCAGAGGGATCCCGACCTGCACCACGCTGAGGTTCGGGTCAGGGGAGATCACGGTACGTGCGGAGAAATTGACCCTCTTACCAGACAGTGATCCACGGAAACGCCCGTCTTTCCCCTTGAGTCGCTGGGAGAGTGTTTTTAAAGGCCTGCCACTGCGGTGGCGAGCCGGCGGGCACCCTGCTACTTCGTTGTCCATGTAAGTCGTTACATGGTACTGCAGCAATTCCCAGAGGTCTTCAATGATCAGCTGGGGTGCTCCTGCATCCTGGTTTTCCTTGAACCGCTGGTTGATCCGGATAATATCGACCAGCTTGTGGGTTAAGTCATCTTCAGACCGCTGACCATTCTCAAGGATGATCGACGGGCGCATCGTCACGGGCGGCACTGGCAGCACGGTAAGAATAGTCCATTCAGGTCGTGCCACATCAGGGTTGATGCCGAGGTGCCGGAGGTCCTCATCCGGTATCTTCTCAAGGCGGGACCTGATGTCGGCAGGTGTCAGCTTGTGTTCGATCTTTTTGCCTTCCTCAACCTGGACCTCTGAAAACGTCGTCGGCTTCTCGAAGTTGATCTTCAGCTGCTGCTCCCCGCAATGCGGGCAGACCCGTTCTTTCTTGATGTCTTTTTCCGATAGCACGTCACCTGTCGAGTCTTCGTCCGTCCCGACAACTTTTTCAATCTCTTCAGGGGAAAGCAGGAGCCGCGAGCAGCTCTTGCACGTCACACGGAGGAGTTTTCTGATCAGGCGCGTATACCCGACATGGATGACCGGTTTTGCAAGTTCAATATGTCCGAAATGTCCGGGGCATTCGCTGGCCTTCTGGTCGCAGGTCTTGCATCGCAGGCCGGGGTCGATTACGCCGAGGTTTAAGTCCATGAGTCCCTGCGGATACGGGAAACCATCATCATCGTAGGTATCAGCCCAGATAATCTTCCGTACACTCATCGTCCTGAACTCTTTCGGGGAGAGCAGGCCGAATTCAATTTTTCCTATTCTTTTTGGGCTTGTCATGATTCCCCTCCTACACCACGTCCTCTAATTTCAGCCTGGGCGCGATACCCATGCTCTTCATCTCATCGAGGAGCAGCTTAAACGCATAACTCATCTCGACAGGGTAGATATCGGTCTCGCTCCCACAAGCCAGGCATCGCGTGGAATTGGATTTACGGTCGAGCATCGCGATCATCCCGCAATGGGCACAGACGTATTCAGTTACTTTATCGGATTCGTCGAGCAGACGCTCTTTCAACGCCATCGCGGCACCGTGTCCGATCATCACATCACGTTCCATCTCACCGAACCGGAGACCACCTTCACGGGCTCTCCCTTCAGTAGGCTGGCGCGTAAGGACCTGTACCGGCCCGCGGGAGCGGGCGTGCATCTTTGAAGAAACCATGTGATAGAGCTTCTGGTAATAGATTACACCGACGTAGATATCTGCGTTGAACTGTTTCCCGGTGATACCGTCGTGCATTATCTCACGACCGTTATGAGAGAAGCCGAGTTTCTTGAGCGAACCCCGTATATCTGCCTCGATCTCCCCGCTAAAAGCGGTGCCGTTTATTCGGCGTCCTTCAAGTGCCCCGACTTTCCCTCCAATCATCTCCAGCATGTGACCAACCGTCATACGGCTCGGGATGGCATGCGGGTTGATGACCAGGTCAGGTGCGACTCCTGCCTCGGTGAAGGGCATATCTTCCTGGGATGCAATAAGTCCGACGACTCCCTTCTGTCCGTGCCTGGACGCGAACTTATCCCCTACTTCGGGGATCCTCAAATCCCTCGTGCGAACTTTAACCAGGCGGGAACTGTTCTCACCTTCGGTGATGATCACCGTGTCAACAATCCCATGCTCGTTGCTCCGCATGGTAACTGATGTATCTCGCCGTTTTTCGACAGTAATCAGGTCACTGGTAGGCTCTTCCAGGAACCGCGGCGGAGAAGTCTTCCCAATCAGGACATCCTTTTCAGCAACGACCGTCTCCGGGTTGATCACCCCGTCTTCATCAAGGTTCTTATAAGAATCCGCACCGTGGGCACCCGTCACTTCTTCGTCGGGTACCTCAATCCGGTCAATCTGCCCACCGGGATAACGGCGTTCTTCTCCTTCGTACGTCCTGAAGAAATGAGACCTGCCGAGGCCCCGGTCTATCGATGCCTTGTTGAAAATCAACGCATCTTCAATATTGAACCCTTCATAACTCAAAACGGCAACGACGTAATTTTGTCCGGCCGGGCGGTCATCAGAGCCAATCAGTTCTGATGCCTGGGTATGCGTGAGAGGCTTCTGGGTATAATGGAGCAGGTGCCCCCGGGTATCAGGCCGAAGCTTCATATTTGCATCAGCGAACCCGAGCGCCTGCTTGACCATCCCTGCACCCATGGTAACACGCGGACTTGCATTGTGTTCCGGGAACGGGACATGTGCGGCACCGATACCGAGAATCAGTGAGGGGTCGATCTCAAGATGTGTATGTTCGACCGTGATATCATCGGGATTGATCGCGATGAACAGGTCCTCCTCTTCTTCTGCATCAATCAGTTCGATAAAACCCTTCTGAACGAAATAGTTAAAATTTATCTCGTTTTTACGAAGTTTTTCAATATCGTCCGGTGTGATCAAAGGTTTTCCATTATGGAGTACTATCAATGGCCTCCGCGCCCTGCCCCTGTCGGTATGGATCACCACGTCGTTATTAAATTCCTTATATGAGACATTCACTTCGGTGGACAATGCACCCTGACGCCGCAATGCCCGGGTCTGGGCAACAAGGGCCTTCGGGTCCCCGGCGAGCCCGATTAATGCACCATCAACGAATACTCTTGCTTTTTTCATCTGGTATCCCCCTTGATCTGGTCTACACCAAGGCCGTAGAGTATCCGGACCACTTCTGCCTCATCAGTAACACCTTTACTGACTTCAACCATCTGGGCGAAATTCTTGACAAGTCCACAATTTGGCCCTTCAGGGGTCTCACTCGGGCAGATCCTGCCCCATTGTGTCGGGTGAAGGTCACGCGCCTCGAAATGGGGCTGAGAACGGGAGAGCGGAGAGATTACACGGCGCAGGTGCGAAAGCACGCTCATGTGATCGACACGGTCGAGCAGCTGGGAAACACCAGTCCTGCCGCCGACCCAGTTCCCGGTGGCTAACGGGTGTAACAGACGCTCGGTGAGGACATCAGCACGCACTGCGGTACCAATGGAGAGGTCACGGTGCCTCATACTCGCCCGCTCAAGCTGGTACTTGATATCCCGTGTAAGACGGTTGAGGGAAATGCGGAAAAGGTCCTCCATGAGGTCCCCGGCAAGTTTCAGCGTTTGTTGGAGTAATGGTCCTTATCGTCAATCCTGCGCTTGTTCAGCACAAGATCAAAACAGGCCTCCGCCATCCGCCCTAGGAAATGTCCCTTGGCAAGGCGTACACTCTCAACCGTATCACGGTACCCCTCATCTTCTTCCTTCATGCCAAATGGCATCAGGTAGTTAAGGTGGGGGAGCAGGTAGTTATCAAGCACGAATTCCGCACGTTTCCGCTGGTAATCTTTTGTCTGGTTCGGTGCAAGTTTCTTACCGACATACATGACCCCACTCTCAACGCTGTCACACTCGCTTTCTTCAAGATTCTGCATCATGAAGGTCAGGATGTCCTCGTCCGTCGATACCGCGTTAACGACATCGTGATCGCTCACCATCCCAAGTGCTCTCATCAGGTCGACGAACTTGAGGTGTCCGGCCACCGACGGGAACGATACCTCGAGCAGGTTTTTCCTGTTCCGTTCAACAACAACAAGAGCACGGTACCCGCGGTATTGTGAGAACACCTTTGCGACATAGATCCGTTCGCTATACCGCTCGGTGAATTCCGTCATGATCTTGTTGGAGGCCAGGTCTTCAAGGGTCATGAGGACTCTTTCAGTCCCGTTGACAATAAAAAAGCCACCGGGGTCATAGGGGTCTTCGCCATGAGTTACCCGTTCATCATCACTCATGCCGAAGAGGTTGCAGGACGTTGAGCCGATCATGATCGGCAACTGCCCGATCGTGGTCATAATCGGTTCCTGACGGTCTTCCCCCTGGACAAGGGTGAGTTGAAGTTGAATCGGTGCTGCATACGTCAGGTTACGGAGCCTCGCTTCGCTTGGAAACAGGTCCCCCTGTGACCCGTCCGCTTCACGGACGAGCGGTTTTCGTACCTCGATTTTCCCTAATTCAACCCACACCGGTATATTACTTTTGCCACGGATCTCGATATCTGTCTCGATTACCCGCTGCTCGTTCACAACTTTCTGGAGGTTGCGAAAAAGAAAATTGTTGTAGGAGTCAAGTTGGTGGCGCGCCACATGCTCCCGTGAAAAATATGCCCTTGATAAAATGCTTCTGTCGATCAGAAATATCAGCTCCCTCTTATTTTTTGGGTCTTTTTACGACAAGCCGGTATGATTCGGCTATACCGGCGGTATGGCTGGTCCTGATAGTCCGTACCACATCCCCAGCTTTTGCCCCGATGATTTTTACCGCTGGTTCGTCATGATATATTTTTGGCAAGTGCTCGCTCGTGATTTTGTAGGTGGAGAATAACGTGCCAACCTCCTCCTCGCTCATGATTTTATGGTCCGGCACCATGACATGTTCAAGCACATTCAGCTTGGTGCTCAATTAAAAAACCCCCTCTTCCATAAATTTGCGTCTCCTCCAGATGCATCACTAAATAAAAACCCACAGGCTGTACCGTGGCAGCGGGCCCGGAGGGATTTGAACCCCCGACCACCTGGTTAAAAGCCAGGCGCTCTACCTAACTGAGCTACGAACCCACGGGTACATGCCACACAGCATTAAAACAAGGTAAGAAAACTATATAAACATTCTCACAAAATATAACTAGTTCCCGCAGATGAATTCTGTTTTAGCTGCACATTTTCAAAAGGGGAAACCATATCCTGCAGATGGATTTTGATTTAAATTAGAATACGGTGCTTTCAATGTGCGCGTTCTTTCCATTCATCCGTTGATAGTACTACCAGAGAGCGCGAGGAGTGATTATTTCCATGCTACCCGGGGACCGCAGGACAAAATCAGGTAGATAATTTTTTTCCCGGGAATTCCATCACATGACTGATGCCTACAAATTACAAGCCCTTCCTGCTGAAGAGAGTCTTTTTAAACCACAAATAATAAATAATGGCTACGCAATGACCGATCTGATTCGCTGGCTAAATAAAAACCGCACCTCTTTTCAGCCTGACGAATCGTTCTCGGTCCGTGCCATCCGCCACATTAGTAATGTCGAGCGGACCAAGTTATTTTCCCCTGAAATCGAACATATGCGGACCGCTGAAGGGAGGTGGTTTGAAGCGATCGTATACGAGATGTTCCTGGATGCAGCAGAGACCACCGATGAAATTGGCGGGGTGGCAGTGAAGGGGGCAGATGCTCCACGGGGAAGAAGGAATATACAACTTGGCCAGAATGGTTTTTTTTATTCAAGAAATGGGGATATTACCATCCGTGGTAATGGCCAGGACCTCGCGGAATTTGACCTGCTGCTGGTTGACCGTAACAAACGGATCGCTTTTGGGGAGGTCGTTACTTCACCATCAGATTTAAAAGAATTCGAAATAGAGGTCGAATATAAAAAAAGGCTTCTTGGATATCTTTTTGCCCAGCCGAGCGTGCCATTCCTGTTGATTTCATCCTTTGATATTTCACATTTTTCCGTAGTACGCCGGATGATGAAATCAAGAGATAATATTAATATCCAGACAATTACCTGTGAACAGATAAAAGCCCTGGTAAACACGAGAGGTCCGGTGCAGGAGTTCACGCGAACCCGGACTCATAAAAAAGCATTTCTGGCAACAGATCTTGTCCAGAAGAAGCCGTTTGAGTACCTTCAATACCATGACTGGGAGAGAAACAAGGTCTTTTTGCAGGTAAGCAACCGGGTCAATGTCAGGAACGCACCAACAGTCGGGGAAACCACCGTGCTTGTTAAAAAAATACTCTACGGCGGGCTGTATCCTTCTGCGATAAAATCCCTCTGTCAGGAGCATGAGATCAGTATCAGGGGTGAGAAACTTGAATTCGCTGACCTGATGCAGAATTTTTCCAAGGTCATTCTTGCAACGGACCTTCCCGGGTATGATCCTATCGTGTATCTTCGGCCCAGAAGAAAACGGGAATACCTTAAAATGGTCCAGGATAAAGAGGGGAATTTCAAATATGAACGCCGGACACCACCAAAAGTCGGGTTCTTTCTCTGGCTCGAGTCCCTGGCACCCACGCTGGGTTCACGGATCACCCACCAGATCCTTGAATCATTTTCACCGGCGAAAGGTAATGAGGAGGGAGAGAAACCCGTAAAAGGGGCCATGGAACGCCAGAATTGACGTTTTTTTCATATACCCGGGCCACATTATAGAGCCCGTATTTTCAACTCTTCCCCTTACAAAAGCTTGTAATAAACCGCCGGCCAGAGAACCTGGCAGGTTTGAATAGGACTTCTGGGGATTGATCAGGTTAGATCGGACACCCGTATCGTTCGTTTTATGCAGAAGTATTATTGTTTCTGTCTGCCGGGTTTCAGGTTGTACATCGGCCCAGGGAAAGATGGGCCCTGCGACCCCGGTTACAGTTATTCCAGAGACTTCGTGGACTATTGTTACACCAAGTGTCATGCAATGGACAAAACCATCCCTTAATCTTACGATGGATAAAAACGTCGAAATCGCATGCAGGAGAATAGTCCCCTCGTCTTTTTCAGTCAGGGACAAGGGGCCGTGACCCTGTTAAACAGACCGTCCGTTTAAAATTGACCGTGAAAAATGCTGGTAACGAGACGGTCGCCGAACTCGAGAAAAAAACTATCGGGTTATACGCTGCAGATCGGCCAGGAAAGAAGTATAGTATACCCACCCTTGTTGCGCTGATGGGGCTTAAACCAGAATAAATATGAAGGGGTACTGTTGTAATTGTGAATGTCCCGGACTATACCCTTTTGTGGTCTCGTATTCCACTCCTGGTTCGGCAACGAGGACGCATCCAGGGTGATCATCCCGGAAACACCTTTTATAATAAACCCAGGGAGAACAGGACACCAGGAATTTTTCGGCTTTTTCTCTGGGCCCGGAATTATTTCTCCCGGTATCCCCCAATTGTTTGGAATACTACCATTTACAATTTGCAATGACCCGTCTCCAGGAAAACAGGTGAACCCGGCATGGTTGCCAGGAATTGAGGGACAACTTCTTTTCAATCCAGCCATTGGTATACTCAATGCCCGGATGATTTCCCTGTCAATGAAACATTCGGATCTGACCCCGGGTCAGGTCACCTGATCACCGATAGCGTTACCCTGACAGTGTGGCAGAGGCAGCAGACGGGCGAGCGCTCATCAGGCCCTGAAAATCCCGGTTACCGTCAGGGATAAACCGGAAGATCTTATCCCATGCAGACCAGGTTACAAAAAAAGGACCACGGTACCGCGAAGGTACAGTGATTTTTGGTTCTTTTCCGTTTAATCAAGGAGAATGCTGTTTGCTTTATCCTTGTATGCATCCATCACATACGGGATGCCAGAGATGCGGCTCGATTCCTCTGTTAATGCCATCACATCATTTCTGGATATTGTCTTGAGATTGAAATTCCTGCTCCCTGCCATCAGCTGCTGGAGGCCGGTCCTGAATTTTTGCGCGTAGGTGTAGATACCAATCGCACCCATTGGGATCTCTTTAAACCGTGCCCCGTACTTCTCTTTCAGTTCTTCATACGAGACGAAAATTTCTTCAGCCGTTGTCCCGTACTTCGAAACTGACTTCGGGAGATCGCCATCTTTTATCCACTTCTCGATATTCTTTCCTGCCATCCCGGGGATCATGAGCGCACGGCCCATGCAGACTGCCTTGACATAGGGGCTGCCCATCGCGAGCGATTTGAAGACATTCGGTTCATCCGAGAATCCACCAGCGATCGCGATATCAGGTACCCTGATGCCTCTCTTTTTCAGCTTCTCGCAGTACTGGCCGGCCAGTGCCTGCAGGTAGAAGGTAGGAATCCCCCACTCGTTCATCATTGGCCACGGGCTCATGCCGGTACCGCCGGAAGCACCATCGATGGTCAGGAGGTCGATCTTCGCATCTGCCGAGAAACGGATTGCCATGGCAAGTTCAACGGCTGAATATGCCCCCGTCTTTAACGTGACCCGCTTGAACCCGATGTCGCGAAGACGGTCTACCTCTTCGAGGAAGCTTTCTTTTGTAACAAACCCTAAGCGGGAATGTCGCTCAAACTCCTTGATTGCCCCGGCCTCGAAGGCCTTCTTAACCTCTGGAAGCGTTGGGTCGGGCAGAACGATGTATCCACGCTTTTTCAGTTCAATCGCTCGTTCCAGTGACTTTACTTTGATTTCTCCACCGATGCACTTGGCGCCCTGGCCCCATTTCAATTCGATGGTATCGAGGTTGTGCTTTGAAGAAACGTATTCAGCAGTCCCGAGGCGGGTATCCTCGACATTCATCTGAACGAGCATCTCTCCATACCCATCATAGAACTTCTTGTAAATATTGATCCTGCGGTCCATTTCAGGGGACTCTGTCACTTTGCCTTTGCTATCGAGTTTAAGGCCAGGGTCGATCCCACAGACGTTTTCTCCACAGACGATGGTAATACCGGAGATTGCCGCACCAATGGCAAAATGTTCCCAGTTGACCCGTGCAATTTCTGTGGACCCCAGTGCTCCTGTAAAGATCGGCAGGCGCATCTTTACTTTCTTGTCCCACCCATACTCGGTTTCGGTATTAACTGATGAGAATACTGCCGTATCAGGGCCAATTTCTGTCCCTTCGGGAAGACCTTTGGCACCAACCGCGTATCCCTGGATATTCAGGTGTGAATAATCAACCGGGTAGTTTTTATCTGCACCTGCCGTGATCTCTCCAAAAGGTCCGGGGTACAGGACTTCACGTCCGCGGAATGATGATAACCAGGTCTCGCAGCCTCCTTTACATCCATCGATGCAACGGGTGCAGATCCCTGACATGGGCGATACGTCCCGGGAGCGGTTTACCGTTCCGGTCGCTTCGTTTGCATTCGGTTGTCTAAGATTCATTAACTCTCTCCTGATGCTCTCTTTAATTGGCCTTGAAAAAATCAAGGGGGGTCCAAGCGACAGTGCTCAAACAGAAGAGTTTGGCTTTTATAGGGATATAAGCACTTGCCTTCTGTTGTGTATATAAAGAGCAGGGGCATCGCATTGAAAAACGGAAGGAAAAAAGAAATCTGAATAAAATAACACCAGAATATTAACTTTTCCCTGGCCACCCGGTTGATCTTCCCGGGGAAAAAAAGAATTCAGGGTACAACCGGTGGAAGCTCTCTGCCAGTAGGTCATTCCAGTGGGACCAGTTCGTATTCTGATGACCCGAGACCGATCTCCACCCCATACCTGATCTGCCGGTACGCATCGGTATTTTCCCGGAGCCCTTTGAATTTATCCGCACCCTTGTGATAATTGCAAAGAAGCATTGACCCGGGATTTCCCAACTGGCCATTGACCAGATCGAAGCTTGCCGCATCGATCGCAACCGGGTCTCTTGACGCAAGGATCCCGATATCAGGGACAACCGGGGCATCACTCCAGGGGACACAGTCACAGTCCGGGGTAATATGGGTCAGGAAATTCATATACCCCGTACGCGATTCCTTGCCCTGCACGGCCCCAACGGCATACTCGACAATACGTTCGATGAACGGTGGGGTCTCCGTCTCCCAGTCGATATCGATTGCACGTTCTGGACAGATAGTCATACATTCAAAGCACCCGATACATTTTGACCGTTCAATCAGCGATTTCTCATTGCGGACCGTGATTGCCGTTTCCGGGCAGACATGGACACATTTACCACACCCTGTGCAGGCCTCATCGATAGTAATCGGCCTGGCTCCGTGCTGGGCCTGTTTTCCCGCGGTCGAGGCACAACCCATACCCAGGTTTTTTATTGCCCCCCCAAATCCAGCGACTTCATGGCCTTTGAAATGAGAAAGGACAATCATGCTCTCCGCTGCAACTATATCCCCCGAAATTAATACATTTTCAAAGTGTTTTTTATGTATCGCAACAGTTTTTGTGTTACCGCCGGAAAGCCCGTCTGCAATAATAACGGGGGCGCCGACAACAGAATAATCAAACCCGTGGAGGACCGCCGTTTCAATGTGGTCTACGGCATTTTTCCGGCTCCCAAGGTACAGGGTGTTTGAATCCGTGACAAAGGGTTTTCCCCCATGAGCCCTGACCTTGTCGACAACCTGGCGGACGAAGACCGGGTTTATATACGAATCATTCCCGAGTTCGCCGAAATGCAACTTTATTGCAGTCAGCCCGTCTTTACGTATCGTCTCCCCGAGCCCGGCTGATTCGAACAGGCGGTTGATCTTCGAGACCGTGTTATCCCGCGGGTCTCTCGCCCTAGTGTTTGCGAAATATACTTTTTGTTTTGACATGTTTCATGCTCCATTACGGAATATTTGCCCTGTTGGTCCCGGTAGCCGGGTATTATTGATCAATACCCGACAGGAACGATAAAACACTTTCCTCTTGAACGGAAGGGCAGGAGCCCCACGATCAAGAGAAATGCAGCCTAAAATATCCTTTAAACGCCTTTAATTCTATTTTATGAGTCGATCAAGCATGAGATCTCCAATACGTAGAACTTCTCCCAAAAAAACGTCCCGGGGTATCGGGACACGATACCCCCCCCGGCAATTCCCAATGCAGACCCCTGAAAAATTACGCCTTTTCGTTTCTGGCCTGGACACCCCGATCGTAATGCATGCCAGCCTGAAGAAAATCGGAGCATATTCCCGCCCCTTTATTGCTAAAATAAGCAGGGTATCATCCTCGTCCCACCCTTTACTACCTCCCTTCATGGACAGGCCCTGATTTTTCGTTGGTACCGCCTGAATTTAAGCCAGTTTTATAAAATGGCTGCGTATCAGCGATATTTTCAAACAACCCCTGTGTCCCCTCTTTTTATAAGGATCTAAGGCCTTAATGGACCTGGATTCTCTGCACCCTGAAGTTACCCGATTCGTGGCACGACCGGAAACGGGGGTATCAGCCCGCCTTGGATTTCGGCTCTTGCATCTTTTTTGCAATGTCTGAAAACCCAATCCTGGAATCTTCGATCAGACACCTTAATTATAAAAATCATGGGACTGTTCCTGCCGGATATACAGGATCTCACGTTATGGAGTACCATCTTTAACGAGATTTCCGGGAATCTCTGCTACTATAGACATCGAATACGCAGGGTTGCAGGGTCACCTTTCCAGATAATCACGTTATAAATTACCCCATTGTCCCTTCAAGGTCCCAATCGGCACTGCCTGCAACCATCAGTTCAATTTTGGCACTATTCTTTTTTCGACTTCAGGAATATATGTTTTTAACATCAGGGAGAGACTCACAACGGTAACCGAGCTGAGTGCCATGGCTAACGCTGCGAGCTCCGGCCTGAACATGATACCAAACGAAGGATAGAGTACCCCTGCCGCTACCGGGATAAGTGCAGCATTGTACGCAAAGGCCCAGAAAATGTTGCCCCTGATCCTGCCCATCACTTTCTTCGACAGCTGGATTGCCGCAACGGAATCTACCAGGTCATCCCGTACCAGGACAATGTCCCCGCTCTCGATTGCCACATCTGTACCGCTGCCAATGGCGATTCCCACATCTGCGCGGGCCAGCGCCGGGGCATCGTTAATACCGTCACCGACAAATGCCACAATTTCCCCCGACTCCTGCATGGCCTGGACCCGGGACGCCTTGTCCTGGGGAAGCACTTCCGCTACCACCTTCACAATGCCAACCTTTCTCGCGATGGCTTCAGCCGTGCGCCGGTTATCACCGGTGATCATCACCACGTTCACCCCCATCTCCCCGAGGCTTGAAACCGCCTGGTATGCTGACTCTTTTAAGGTATCGGCGATCCCAATCACCCCTGCCATCCTTCCACCGACTGCGATAAGGACGGCAGTCTTCCCTTCCGATTCAATCAGGGAGATCTTTGCTTCGGTCTCGTTATCCACGGGTATACCCCTGTCCTGCATCAGTACCCGGTTACCTGCCAGCACTTCTTCCCCAAGGACCTGGCCTACGACACCCTTTCCATTAATCGTATCAAATTTCGTTGCCGTTTCCTGCAACACACCCTTTCGTTTTGCTTCCCTGACTATTGCCAGGGCCAGCGGGTGAAGCGAACCTGTTTCCACTGCTGCGGTAATGGAAAGTAACGTCGCTTCCGGGATACCAAACCGGATGATATCGGTCACTTCAGGCTGTCCTTTTGTGAGGGTGCCCGTCTTGTCAAACACCACGGTGGTAATTTTTTCGGCAACTTCAAGGGCCTCGCCATTTTTTACTAAAATTCCAAGTTCTGCACCCCGTCCCACCCCCACGGTCACCGCAGTCGGTGTTGCCAGGCCCAGTGCGCACGGACAGGCAACCACAAGCACAGAAATCATGGCCGTAAGAGCGAAGAGCAGGCTGCCCCCGAAGAGATAATACCATGCAACGAATGTAACCGCGGCTATTATCAGTACGACCGGGATAAAATAAGCAACCGCGACGTCAGCAATTCTCTGCACCGGGGGCTTCGAACCCTGTGCATCCTCGACCAGCTGGATAATCTGTGCGAGGAACGTCTCTTTTCCCACCTTCAGTACCTTCACATTAAGGATGCTGTTCTGGTTTATCGTGCCCCCGACAACCCTGTCACCATTCCGTTTGAGCGGTGGGACCGGCTCGCCGGTGATCATCGCCTCATCGACATAACTCTCCCCTGCGACCACTTCACCATCCACCGGGACTTTCGCTCCGGGTTTGACAACCACAATATCCCCGGGCACCACGTCTTCGACAGGGACCTCTTCTTCAACCCCGTTACGGAGGACAATCGCACTTTTTGCCCCGAGCCCGGCTAATTTTTTAATTGCATCGGATGTCCTGCCCTTCGCCTTTGCCTCGAGGTAACGACCTAGTATCAGGAACGAGGCGAGCATTATTGCCGCATCGTAAAACATGAAGCCCGGGTCAAGAACGAGATTAAACGTCCCAAGGACACTTGCACCATAGGCGATCCCGGTACCCATGGCATACATCACGTCCATGTTAAGCGAGCGGTTCCGGAATGCCATATGCGCTGCCCGGAAGATCGGGTACGCAACATATACGAAAACCGGTGTTGCGATGATGAACATGATATACGCCATCGTCTGCATGGTAATAGGCAGGGGGACCCACATCATGAGCATCAGGGGAATGCTTACAGCAAACCCGATTGAGAAGCGTACGAGTTTATCGTGAAGGTCCGCTTCCCGTGCCTTTTTTTCAGACTCTTCGCTGATTTCCCCGGCCAGCCCCAGGTACTGGTACCCCGCATCTTCTATCGCGAATTTCATTTCGGGAACCCCGGTTACTGACGGGTTATAGATCACATACGCCTTTTCAGTACCAAGGTTCACCGTTGCAGATGCCACACCCGGAAGTGCCCGTAAAGCAGCCTCGATCGTCTGGACACACGTTGCACAGACCATCCCACCCACCTTGATAACCGCCTCCCGGTTCACTACTTCATACCCGGCATCGGTAACCGCCTTTTCAAGGTCTTTAATCGAGACTTTTGCGGGGTCAAACTCGACATGCGCCGTATCCGTCCCAAAGTTCACCTGGGCATTTGAAACACTTTCCACCTTTGACAGGGACTCTTCGATATTAATTGCACACGTCGCGCAGTGCATCCCTGAAATCTTCAGTTCAGCTTTTTTCTGTTGTTCCCCGGGCATATGGTAGAACTAAAACATCCCGCTTATTTAAAGTGCTCCTTCATTTTCGGTTTTATGGGTTTTTTTGCGGGGGTCTTTTTTGCACCGGTGGCAGGGGTTATCCGGATAGTCACACAAACGCGAGCCAGACCACAAATATCACGCCTGTTATAAGGGTAAAGGGGATACCGAACCTGATGAATTCCATGAAGGTGATCGTCTCAC
Source organism: Methanomicrobiales archaeon (assembly GCA_026394715.1). GTDB lineage: Archaea > Halobacteriota > Methanomicrobia > Methanomicrobiales > Methanospirillaceae > CAIKOD01. The sequence continues at coordinate 33,468 of JAPKXR010000181.1, forward strand.
CCTGCCGTTCCGCATTCTGGATTACGATTACATTACTTGCTGCACCGAGAATTGTCAGGTTCCCGGCGAGGGTACTCCCGGCAACAAGCGCCATCGTCACATTCACAGACATCCCGGCCTGCTGGAGCAGTGGGTTAAAGAGGGCAACAAACGGGACATTGGAGATAAACTGGCTGATCAGGAGGCTTGTGGAATACATGAGAAAGACAGACGATGAGGCTGCTGCCGGGACGGCCACCTGGAAAAAACCTGTTGTAAACACTGCGGCCATCAGGATGAACATCGATATGAAGAAGACCAGCGTGGACCAGTCAATTTTCCGGATTATTTCCACCCGTTTTCTGGAAAACAGAATAACCGGGGCAGCACCTGCAACTGCAATTGCGGGTAATGGCACCGAGTATACTACACCGAAGGGGTGCAGCGTGAGCACGACCTGCAGAATAATACAGGCTGCGATAAGGGAGATAGATATTGTAAGGACCCGGGTAAGCTCTGGATCTAACGGTTGCACGTCTTTTGTTATACAAAAATTTTTCCGGGTATCGTGTGGGTAGAATAACCTGATAAAGAGGACCAGTATCACCAGTGATAGTATCGTTGGGACACCCAGGTACAGCAAAAATGTCCCGAATGGATTTGTATACCCACCTTCTGTCGCGATCAGGAGGTTCTGAGGGTTACCGATCGGGCTCAGCACACTCCCGGTAGTGATTGCAAAACAAAGAGAGAGCAGGAGCATTTTAATGCTCAGTCCCAAACGACGACCCAGGTACAGGGCAAGCGGCGTCCCGATGATCGCCATCGTATCATTCATGAGAAATGCCGAGAGAAGCGCCATCGAGAAAATAAAGAGGGAAATAAACTGCCAGGGGTTTTTGCAGTGCGATACCAGGCGTTGGGAAATGGTAAACAGGTAGCCACTCTCTGCAAGGGCCTCGCCGACAATAAACATC
>JAPKXR010000071.1 GCA_026394715.1 Methanomicrobiales archaeon
CCTTTCCCTGCGACAGCAATGGTATACGGGACGATCATATACCAGACCTCACGTTATTGTCCATGCTGTCGAAAATGAATGTACACCTTTCGGCTTTCATGAATTGGATTTCCCCCTGACACGGGCTGAGATCATTGCAGCAGTTTCCATAATTTTACACGATTCTGTTTCAGTCGCGAATCGTATGCCACAGCTCGGCGTTATTATAGACTGGGCATCGAATAATTTTTCCGGGATATACGCCGTCACTTCTTTCCGGATACCCATGTAACGTTCGTACAGTGATTCCGGGGTTTCACCAGAGAAAACACGGTTGTCCGCAGGCACAACACCCCATGCGACGACCCCGCCACGTTCGAGATAGGTAAAAAGATCATCCCGGTACAGGAGAAATTCCTTCGTCGTCGCGTAGGCATCAAATGACACGACACCGGGGTCAAGCGAGAATATAAAATTCCAGTCCGTATTACTACAGCAATGGATACCGATGCTCCCATGGAGCAGATCCGCGATATCATGCCATCCTGATCTAACGGTATCCATGTCTATCGGGACTACCGATGAACCAAGCGCTGCCAGGTATGGCTCATTCACCATCACCAGGGTATTTGTACCACCAGTAATCCCGGTAAGTGCCTGCTCGAGCCACCTGGCCCGGAGGGCGATGAGCTTCGAGAGGACGTCAGCGTACTGGCTGTCATAATACAACGGGCGTTTTCCGGCATCCACCACCTGCATACCAAACGTTACCGGCCCCGTTACCTGGCATTTCAGGGAGAATGGAGAATTAAATGACCTATTTTTGAATTCATAAAACCCTGATGCATATTCTGCTGACACAGCATAGGGGGAATAATTCCCTTCCATGTAATCCAGGTAGACTTGTTCCATTTCACCCGACAGATCTGCTTCCCGGTCAACAAGGAGCCTCCCCTCCCTGATTGCCCTCCCAGGAAGACGTTCAGAATCACAAAATACAATATTTTCCAGGAGTCCACGGTTCGGGAGAGAGGGCGCATACGGTAACTGCGGGAATATACTGATTACGTCATCGCAGGCTTTTCCCGGGTCTGTATGAGGCAGGCTCCCTACGCCTGTCGCCAGGCTCCCTGGCGGTGCAAGGTGAACAGCCATTATGGTACACCCAGAGGGCTTTTTTTCAGACGGCACTCATCGAGCATTTTCTGGACTCCGGGGAACAACGAGAGGTCAGTGTGGGGCAGGAACGAGCTGCCCGTGTATTCATCCATAAAGGAGGGCTCGGCATTCAATTCGATATAGGCGATATTTTTAGCTATTTCGTCGAGCGTTTTTCTCTTTTTTCGGTTGATCAATGCCATATTTGCACCCTCAACAGCCCCGTTTCCGATATTTTTTATCTGTTCAATAGGGACTTCAGGAATAAGCCCGATCATGATCGCATTTTCCTTGTGGATATAATTTCCAAATGCTCCTGAAAAATAAATGGTAGACAGTTCAGTTCTTGTAATCCCGGCCTCCTTCATCAGGGTAATGCATGCAGCGAGAACGGATGCCTTACTCATGATCAGGTTCTTGATGTCATTCTCGGTAATTACAATATCCTTGTTATTTCCACTCTCCGATTTCCAGGCTATAACATATTCAGGGTAATGGGTACCCTGCCTGATGCGGGGATGAACGATCCCGGTATTGATACGTCCCGTCCTGTCCACGACGCAGGCACGGAGGAGATCGGCAAGGAGGTCAATAAGCCCGGAACCACATATCCCCACCGGCTTTATACTGTTTATGGTCTGGAATTCCGACTCCAGCGTAACCGGGTCAATCGTGATACGTTCAATTGCACCGGGGTTCGCTCTCATCCCAAAGAGGACCTCCCCTCCTTCAAGGGCAGGACCTGCAGCACCGGCGCATGAGAACATCCAGTCACGGTTCCCAAGCACCACCTCAAAATTCGTCCCGATATCCACAAGAAGTGATATCTCATCCCGTTCCCCCATACCGGATGCAAGGATATCCGCAATGATATCACCCCCAATGAAATCAGAAACGGCTGGGAATAAGAAGACCGATGCATTTTTTGCGACCTCAATACCCAGCCTTGGGGCCGAGGTAGTCAGGTAACGCCGTACGACCGGGACATAGGGCTCCTCGATCATGTATGCCGGGTCAATACCCAGCAGGATATGGGTCATGATTGTGTTCCCGGCGACGACGACCTCGTAAATATCCTCCAGATCGATCCCGGCCCCATTCGCGGCGGAGGTGATCGCAAGGTTGATACTCTCAGCTGCCAGCGCCTGCAATTTCGGGAGCCCATTCTTCCTCGCGAAATTCACCCGCGAGAGGATATCCTCACCACAGCTGATCTGGCGGTTATAATTCGATGCAATACCCACTACATGCCCATCAACGAGGCTGCGAATCGATGCAACTACCGTGGTAGTACCGAGATCAATGGCAACACCGTACAGTCCCGGCCTCGTGTCCCCCTTCTCAAGGTCAATGATCCGGTACCCGCCAGGTACAAGGGCAAGCGTTGCGGTAACCCGCCACCCACTATCACGGAGGACACGCGGCATCCCCCGGAGGACGTCCAGCGGCGCATACATTTTCTCTGCCAGTGGTCCACCCTGTTTCTGGACACCCCAGACAAGCCGGGTTAGGTCTGGGGAAGGGTCTTCCAGTGTCGGCGGTGAAAGCACGACGTAATATTTCCAGACAGACGGCTGAAAGGCAGTCTCGATACCGAGCGATTCCATCAGAATTTTCTGCTGCTGGATGAGGGAACTCTCGGGGATCATGACATGGAGATCATCCCTGACAACCGCCTGGCAAGCGAGACATGCCCCCTGGCCAAGTTCATCTGCGGTAAAAAATTTGCCGAATTTTTCACGGTCAAATTCCACCGTGCCGCCTTTTATGAAGACGATGCATTTCCCGCACTTCCCCTGCCCACCGCAGACAACATTCATCTGGATCTGGGCACGCTGTATTGCATCGAGAATTGTATTCCCGGGGTCCACGGTGATCTTCCGGTAACTTGGAAGGAACGTGATGGTAGGCATCTTATATTTTCCACTCCTTTACCAGGTAATCACCGAGTTCTGCAGCATCACGGGGCCCTACCTGGACCTTCCAACCGGTCTCATCCTCGATCTTCCCCGAAAGGGGCGATGCGTAACCAGGGATAATCAACCGGCGGTGAGAGACAAGGTTTTCGAGATCGAATTTTTTAATCGAATCCCGGACGAGTGTTTCGTTTAGTTTCCCCGCCGCAACCGCCGTAAGGACTGACAATCCCTCGGTATCCACGATGAACATGTAACACGGGACCCGGCTTGACTCAAGATACCCCTGCACGGTGAAATAAGTAAGGGAGAAATTTACCGTGAGCAGTACCGGCGAATCTTTTCCCGGGGTACCCACCGGGTAGATCCCCGGGTTCATCTGGATCGGTTTCTGCGGGTCGGTATAAATGTTCTGTCGGAGCGTGAGAGCTGCGACTGATGACGCTGGTGGGAGTGCAGGGGTCACGATCACACCTGCATATTTGTCGATCCCAAGGACGAGCGCCGTGTCCTGCATCTGGTACCGTGTAGTATCAAGGAAAATTGGATAACCCAGTTCGGGTGCGGACCGGGAGATAGATTTCTGACGGATTTCTGTTGCAGCAGGAAGATAGTCCCGGAGCGAAGGGAACGACAGGTCAAGGAGCAGGTCAGTGATACCTTCTGCATTGCAGAGTTTTGTCATCTCACCAAGCGTTTGTGGGTCTTTCGCCGTTACAACAAGCGGTGAGCCGAATTTCCGAGCAAGGGCACACATTGGTTTATACGTATCTCTTGTGGCTGAGTAGATGAGAGGCCGGAAATTTCCACATTTTTTAAGGCCTTCCTCCTGCACCGCGGGGTCCGACGCCATTAACACCTCGGGGATATGCGTCCCGGTTGCCTCGACAACACCAACCGCCTTCGCAAATACATCCGGGTCTCCGCTTTCATTCGTGATTGCAACCCCGGAAAACGTTAAATCAGTCCCTACCCGGACAAAATGTTCTGATCCGACTCTCCGTGTTACAGATTCTATCGTTTCAGCCGGCCAGAGGTCAGATACCTGGAACATAATCCCCGGCGGGTGGTAAAACGTCTTTTCATGGCGGAAAACCACGAATTCCTCACCGACGGCAAACCTCCGTTCTCCTACACCGATCTTCACCAGCTGGATGGGAGGACGTGTTGATGCACCGAGAATGTTTTTCGCGTTGAGATCGAGATAGGGACATTTCTCCACGTCACCCTTACCGCTGGCAAGCTTCATGGCGAAGGTTAAGCATGTCGGGTCCCCGCATTCTTTGCAGTTCTTTTTAGGCAGCAGCTTGTAGATATCAAGGGCTTTTAATGCCATGATTTTCAGGCCTCCCCGGGCATTTTTCCCGCCCATAATTCACGGAACGCCTGTTTCAACAGGGGAACGGTCTTAGGATGCCGTACACATACAATAGAAGACCCCGCGACGGCAGAGGAGAGCGCTGCATAAAATTCCCATGCAACCGCAATATCATCCCGGACCGCAGGACCTGCATCCCTCACTTCCTTCACACTAAGGGAGTCCGTTGCAGAGGTAATCATCGGCATGGCTAGGTCGGTATCCCCCTTTAGTGCTGCATAGCGGATCCTCTCCATTACTGAATAGGAATATTCAAACCCGTATCCAAGTGACCCTGTATACGGGTCGATCATCATATGGTCCGCCTTCAAACCGATTTCGCGGAGGAGAATATTGAGCTGTTTCGCAAGGTTGATGTCAATTGGAGACTGTGCGACCACGGAATGATTGTAGGCCATCGCTGCAGCGGCGACACTGCGGTACCTCCCTGCTTCTGCGGTACCAAGGAGCAGGCGTTCACCCTGCCCGGCCTCACCGCACCGCTGGAATACCTCAGAGTCGATAGCCGGTTCATTACTTCCTTCAACGACCAGGGGGAGCCCTGTACCGGATAGGACCCCTTCCATTACTTTTGTAATTGACGGGAAGTCGTCAAATCCACGGCGTTTCGTACTGGTCAGGTAGAGCCTGACAAGATCTGCCCCGTATTGTTTTTCAGCGGTCCTGGCCCATTCCGGTGTATCACTGACAAGATCTCCAGTATAGGAGGTGACGATCGGGGACCAGTAACCAGGGTCATCACAGATTTCAAATGCCACAAGAGGGACCGAACCTTCCCAGGCTTTCATCCCGGTGAAGGGCAGGTCTGTTTCACCACCAGGGTGGTACGAAACTGACCTCGTACCGCCTTCTGCTTTTGTTGCACCAAGGAGGACATATCCAATTTTTCCGCCCATATCCGGGCTTTTTTCTGCCATCAGTACCCACCTCACAGTAACGGTTTCATGGTGAGCGCCGGGTGCTGCACTTCGTCGAGAAACGCAATCAGTTCCTCCAAGGTAGAGGCCTTCGTCTCGTCGGCAATTTTTTCAAACAGGTCCGGGTGACCGAGCTCATTCAGTTTCTTACCGAGCCGGCTTTTCATCTCCTCTTTTACCAGGGATGGGAGCCAGACAAGTCGTTGTATTCCCCCTTCATCCTGTAAAAACCGATCAGAGAGGATGTAATTTTTAGAGATCCCGGCAAAACCCGGCGTCTGGGCACCACCACCAATGGTCCCTGCAAGCGTGGAAAAAGACATCCCGGAAGGTGTGTCCCCCTTGTATTCACGGTTCACGACCATGATACCGTTCACTTCGGGGAGCATCAGCGCAATACATTCAAAGCAACCGCAGCAGGTCATCGGGTATTCCATGATGCTGTACAGGGAACACCGTTCAACCTCGCCATGCGAAGCTTTCTTTACAAACCGGTTCACCCCTTCAAATTCGCCCTTATCACGGTCAATCACAGCACCTTTCTCTACCGGCTGGTTTGCACCTGAAGGGGATATTTCATAGGCAATTTTACCATCCAGCCAGGAAATTGCGCCGCATAATGCAGGTCTTTCAGGTGTGATGATACAGACATGGTTTGGTGCGAAGGTCTGGCAGAGCGTGCAGGAATAGAACAAGTCAACATCGGTATCCTTCATCCCCTGGATACGCCTGTCACGTTCTTCATAGACCGCTTCTGCATCCTTTTTCCCGGCTTCAACCGGCTGAAGATCTGTCAGCATTGTCACCTGGACAGCGTCAAGGAGGTCCGGGAAATCGATCCTGAACTTGGTCGCGATCAGCTTGCCGATATGCTCAATTTTTATACCATTTTTTACTGCTTCCTTTGAGATACGTACCCATATAAGGTCACGTTGTGCAACATGCCAGGACCCTTCTCCATAGTTGACGAAATTATGAATCCTCCGTTCTAACACGGGTTCGAAGTCCTTCCTCATTGATTTTCCGGCGACGTCGACGATAATACCCAGCGGGACAGCGGAGCCCTCCTTAACGGACCCAATTTCAGGACCTATAACGCGGATCAGGCCATCAGTTACTTCCGATGCAGGTTTCACGCGGAGCAGTTCAAATGCGGGAGAACGGCCCCCGCCGAATTCCACGTACATCTCTTCTTTTCGTATACTCTTGCCTTCAAATGCCGGGGAGCAGGACATAGGGATCGGAATTGCCGTGACCGTGACCTTGATCCCTTTTCTTTCCATCCCTTCCCTGACGGCGTCCTGTGGGACGGTAGTGATCCACTCACCCCCCTCATATCCACCAAGCGAGATGATGGGGATGCCGAGGAGCCGGAGAGCGTCAACCAATGCAATGCCTTCATTATCGAGGCCGGGAAATACGATGGCAATCGCCTTTGCACGCTGGTTTGCATAGGCAAGCAGCCTGCCCGCGTCACCGGGGACAACCCCCCCGAACATAAGGGCAACACGGGTGATAATATCTACAAAATGTACACCATGGACCGATGTTGAACCGAGAGGGATCAGCCGGTACTCGAGTCCCAGTTTAACGGATGCCGATGCGAGAGAGGGTACCACGTCTCCCGCCAGGAAGGTGAGCATATATTTTTCCTGGAGTTCCCGGCATATCCGTGAGGCCACATCGGCGTTCCCGGGGGTACCAATAACGAGTGCAAGTCCGAGAATACTCCCGTCAACGAGCGAATACCCGAGTTTCCTGAGAACTGCATCCCCGATAAACCCAGTATAGGGGGCAGGTTCCCGACCGGATCCCTGTTCAGAAAAAGCCATTAACGTTTCACATGCAACAAAAGGGTTCTCACTGGTGAGATTGTATACCAGGACGGCCTCCTGTGCTGTATGCACCGGGCGACCGGTGAGGGCATAGGCAACCGGTAGGTGATAGGCAGTCTCTTCATATGTGAGAGGCCCATTTATCGCATTCAACTTATCCTTCAGGCTTACATTACCCAGCGTTATCGCGGTCTTTATTTCGGTCATCGGCAGATACCTCTGTTACAAGTATTCCATCGCCATATGGTAAATGATTTCGGATATGCCCTATCTTTTGAAAGGTTTACGGTCCAACGTAACAGGTCAGCCCGGGATTACCCGGACAATAACCGGTGACAAATTGCACAGCCCTACCGGGACCGGCAATACTCACAATGACCGGGTGAGAACAGAGCTTGTGATACTGATGGTGCCCCAGGGATTAACAGAGTGGCAATAAAATTCGCCCAATGAAACCTTATATACTACCTCTTTCAATGCTAATTGGCAGAAAAAATATCAGGGCCTGGTGTACTGTATGAAAATGGAACATGTGGATGGAAGAGATGCAGGTAAGGTCGTTCTGTTTGCACTCTCTACCTGTGGATGGTGCGGAAAGACAAAGGGATTATTAAAAGAACTCGGTATCGCATTTGATTTTGTCTATGTGGACCTCCTCCCACCTGAAGAGATGGATAATGCAATTGCAACTATCGAAAAATATAACCCGGCCGGATCGTTTCCTACGCTCCTCATCGATGACAAAAATGTGATAATCGGATTCAGGGAAGAAGAGATCAGGGGTGCATTCGGTAAATGACTACGGCGGATATCAGTGATGACGACGTAGAGAAACAATTCCAGGTACTTGACAGCGAGGCCAGGAGCGGCGGCTATCACCTTAACCCGGATTTAGAATTCACAAAAAAACTTGTCCATGGGTTACTGGTAAATGAATCCCGGTATGGATATCCTGCATGCCCATGCCGCCTTTCCAGGAGTATAAAAGCGGAGGACCTCGACATCATATGTCCATGCAATTACCGGGACCCGGACCTTGACCAGTACGGTGCCTGCTACTGTGCATTGTATGTATCTGATGCAATCCTGTCGAAAAAAAAGTCCCTTATCCCTGTGCCGGATCGACGGCCCCCGAGATCTGAAAGGAATAGCAGGAAAACAATTCATACAATTAGTTCGGGATCCTTGTCGTACCCGGTCTGGCGGTGCAGAGTTTGCGGCTATCTCTGTGCGAGGGAAGAAGCACCCCTCGTCTGCCCTGTTTGTAAGGCAAAAAAAGAACGGTTTGAAAGATTTATGTAAGGGACCCCATGGTTCCCGGATTTAGATCGCCATAATGAAAGGATATAATACCAAAATTCCTTTTTTGAATTGGCATGACTCTTTTGGAGAAGTTCCAGCGTCAAACAATCTAAAAAAATGAGCAAGGTATTCCAGGGTTTCATTGTATGAGGGATATCATCGAATTATACGGGTGAGAAATCTGCCAGATTCCTTTGTGTGGATAATCCAGTACCCGACGGATGCAATAATTGTTAGCAGAAAATACCGCTGCCGAAAAGAGAAAATTATGCAGATTTTCTCCTGGCCTGTTACAGCCATTTTCGACATTGTGAAGACCTGTATTTCACGTTTACTGTTCTCTTACAAATTTAGGTCAGAAAATTCCTGGTCCAATGTGAATATAGGTTATACCTTGCAGATCATTTGCTATTAACTCATAATGATGAGGAATTGTTAGGCAGGATAAAAAAACTCCTGATAACAAACATGGACATGCAAAGCCACGAGTGAATTGCTTGAAATACCTTCAAATATTTGCCAATGTCACAAAATACCTTACAAAGGACCTTCAGATCTTATTTTGCAGGCCCCCATCATGAAGACGCATTTTCCTGCATTGCCCTATAACCGTTCACTTTTAAATGCAAGTATATGAACCATCAAATACTCCCACTTCAATGATTAATTATGGCAAATAGTATCACCATCGAGGTGATTGGACTCCGTGACTCGTACTGTTCACCGTTTGCATGTGATAATGAAAGGAGTTGTGGTCTTTTCGACTGTTATCCAATGGGTAGCCTGGTCAGGGCATTTGAAGAACTGGAAAAAACACTTCGGAAAGAATACGGGGACACCGTATCATCGAAACTGATTCTCATCGACGATGAAGTGCCCCCTCATGTCGAAAAAATTATTTCTGAACACTTTCCACCAATCCCCATTATCCTCGTGAATGGAAAAATTACACCGATCGGACGGGTCTCATTACCCCTGATACAAAAAGAGATTGGGAAATGCCTTCCCTGATTATACGATTTTTGTGAGCATCCCGGT
>JAPKXR010000343.1 GCA_026394715.1 Methanomicrobiales archaeon
AAGTAATACCAAAAAGTGTAACGTCGGTGGACGTTAATTCCTCTTATTGCACGGATAAGGTGAAGGTAGTGAAATTATAGTCTTTAACACAACAAATTGAGCGTGAGTCCGTATCAACTGACGCGAATACTCAAGCCTGCCATTCGGTACGGGTCCTTCAACGGAACTGGCATGGAAACCCTGGGGTCCCAACCCCGGCTGGAGATGAAGAGTACCCTCTCTAGGTGCCGGTAGTTTCACACTAATACTATGGCGACTTTTCCAGGGATGCCGACTCTTTGTTTTTTAGCAATAGCCGTAAGGCAGACGTTGTACCGGCCTGCTTTTGGTAAAGGTGTGGGCAATTTTCAGGTCGGATGTGGGTTTCTGGTACCGGGATGCCTTTGTTGGAAAAGGTCCATGCCCGGAATGGCATTGGCTCTTTGCATTCCCTCCACTCAAAAATTCCTCCATTTTCAGGCCTCGTTATCGCAAAAATTAGCCTGTTTCTCCTTTCACCCTGCCCGTCGACAACCCCTATTTTTCAGATCCCGGATTTTTGGGCTATATCGCCCGTATTTTAGCCTGTTAATCAAAATACGCTATTATCTGCCTTATTTTAACTCAACGCCAATATTGCTTTTTTTCACCCGAATTCGGGCCCGGAATGGCGTTGGTTGGCCTTACCCTGGCATAAACTGACTGTAGGTATGGCTGGGAAAACGGGGGTGTTGGGCGGCGGGGTGAGAGAGCACCCAAAGAAACAGGGTCTCTGATATCGATAAAGGAAGTAGCAGGGAGCATGATCGTCCAACTCGTGTTCTTCATTCGTTGTGTTGCAAATATTGACAATCGATTATCTCAAGAAAAAAATCCCTATCCAAAAATTCACGAATATTAGGATAATTTGTCAATATCACCGATAACAACAAAATTTATTCATGTTGCATTTCGATGTAGGTATAAAATAAAAAACACATCGTGGTTCACAGTACACTTTCAGCTTTGGCAGCAATGTTGATCTTCTTATCAATATCAGGGCCGGGTAGGTGTGTACCGATTCAGGAAGCGTTCAGTTTTCAGTTGTAATCTGATGAAATCTTCAACGCCAAAATCGGGGGAAATAATGGCAAAAATCAATGTACTCGATAAAGAAATTACCATTTATGCGCAAAATAATGAGGATTATATCTGCATTACCGATATTGCTCGCTACAAGGATGCAGACAGGACCGATTATCTCATCCATAACTGGCTGCGTAACCGCAATACCATAGAGTTTCTCGGCATATGGGAACAACTCAACAATCCAGATTTTAATCCCATCGAATTCGATGGGTTTAGAAATAGGGCCGGACTGAATAGTTTTATATTGACCCCAAAACAATGGATTGAAAAGACTCATGCCATAGGGCTCTTCTCAAGGGCGGGGCGGTATGGCGGCACCTACGCCCACAAAGACATCGCAGTTGAATTTGCATCGTGGATTTTCCGTTGAATTTAAACTCTACCTCATCAAAGAATTCCCGCGACTGAAAAGATGAAGAGCGTAAACAACTCGGCTGGGACATCCGGCGCAACCTGACAAAAATCAACTACCGGATTCATACGGATGCAATTAAAGAAAACCTCGTACCGGCTGAACTGACAACCCAGCAAGTCAACCGACTTTACTCATCCGAAGCAGATGTCCTCAACATGGCGTTATTTGGCATTACTGCAAAGGATTGGCGCAGTACAAACCCTGAAAAA
>JAPKXR010000255.1 GCA_026394715.1 Methanomicrobiales archaeon
CGGAGGCAGGGGCATACCAGAGGGTATCAGGAGGTACAGCAGCCTTCAGCGCGGTAAGCCAGGTCACATAATTCCTCGGATTGTTAAGGACGGTATGCCATCCGGGTACCATCACGCAATCACCTGCACCTGGCCCTGACGTATGGTGCGGGTGGACCATCACCGGAATAACCGGACAATCAGGCCAGTAGTTCGCAACAAATTCCGGCCCTGCAGACAGGGGAATATTTGATAATGCCGCCCGGTTAAGGTTGTGGAATATCGCTGCTGTATCAACCGCTGCAGGGAATACGATACTCGTTCCATCAATAACGCAGATGCCGGACCTTGCAAGCCCATCCCGCCGTTTAACTTCAACGCTGCTCAATTCGCACCTCCGGTAATTCCCTTCCTACGATGCTGCCCCATTCCGGACCACAACGGACGGTAACCGCGATACCGCGATTCGCATCGATTAATGCCCTGATCCCCCTACATCCGGTTACTACCATCTCCTCGTCCCATTCCGGAAGTTCACACTGCCCGATAGGAAATGTTTCCTTTAATTCAACCGGGTAAGGACCAAACGGTGGCCTGAACATCAGGACGGTATCGTACTCCGGCACGCCACCAGATGGGACACGGTCAAAGGTAACAAGCACGCGCGGACCAACAGAAAACCTCGTTTTGAAATCCGGTCTCGCGCAGCAAGTTCTTCGGTGTACGTAAGGAGCGTCCGGTAACCACGGAGGAGGCGGGGGTGACTCCGGCAACGTTCATCAACGAGTTCCCAGAGGACCCCGTCTGATATGGCCTGGCGGATACGGGAGATCTCCGTTAGTGTCACAATCAGGTTATGCCGTGCAAGGAGCCGGATTTTTTCTGGTGACTGCCGCATTTCATCCGCAGAATGGCTCCTGCAGACTTCACAGCTACAGGGTAATTCAGATAATTCTGCCAGTTTTTTACTCCCATGCGTCGTGAGGTATCGCCCTTCTTTCGCATACAAGGCATATGCCGCGGAGTCAAAGAGGTCACAACCCATTGCCACTGCAAGAGCAAACATCACCGGGTGTCCTGCACCAAACAGGTGAACGCATGCTGATGAGGGGAGACCTTTTTTTGCTGCAAGGACAACCCGGACAAGGTCCTCATAGCGGTACGATTCCATTAACGGGACTACCGCCCCGATGGGTGTGAACGTAAATCCCATCTCCCCTGCGGTACGGCCGGCCTGTTCCCGGAGGTCAGGGAATGCACCCCCCTGGATGGGGGCTGCAAGCGGGGCACCGGGTCCGAGGATCTCCATTGCTTCACGGAGCCGGTCCATGGTGGTCCCCAGTTCTTTTTCCGTCTGCTCCCGGCTTGTATCAGGGTGCGTGGGGATATCCAGCGGGACAATGATATCGCTCCCGATGGACTGCTGGAACAGGAGCGTGTCTGAATTGGATACCTCTACGTCCCCATACACGGAGAGCTGGAAGGATCCCGAATCAGTCATAATTATCCCATCAAACCCGAGGAGATCATGGAGCCCACGGGTAAGGGCGGGCTCACGGAACTCTTTACTCCGGTGGAAGATGTACGCGTTGGTAATCAGGGCCCCGACACCCAGCGATTTCATCTCGGCGGGGGTGATGAGGGGCAGGTGGGGGTTTACGACGGGGAGAAGTGCAGGAGTTTTCAGTATTTTTTCTCCGACTTTCAACCGCCCGGTACGGCCAAAAATATCCTCCTCGAGTATTTCAAAAGAGATCGCCATTACATGACCTGCTCGTGGAAAATCTGCCCTTCAAACGTGAGGATCTCGGTGTTCAGTCGTTTCCAGCAATTGGCAGGTAACCCGGCTTTCATGCAGGTATGGGTAAGGAATTCTTCACCAGTCCATGAATATTCAGTTGCTACCTGTGGCAACAGGAGCCCGCTCCGCCCGGAACCGCGTGCAATTAACCCATGTTTCCCAATTTTTATGGCATCAGGCCGCTGTTCTGGTCCCACATCAAGTGGTTCGGGCGGCGTGAGCACCGTCACTTCAACCCTGATCTGGTGTAGTTCAGCGATGGTCACCGGAGAAAAACGTGAGTCTTCGAGCGCTGCACCCGTTGCCGCAGACGGTATCGCCTCCATGAGCGGGAGTACCGGGTAGGGGTACCCTATGCACCCCCGTAATTCACCGGAACGGGTTATGGTCACAAATACTCCACGTTTTTCAGAAAATACAGGGGGTAAACTGGTTGAAGGGGCAGGAATGCCTCGAACAACGGCCTCTATTGTATTCCGGGCCATTTTAACTGCCGTCATACCTTCATCAACAGTAAGAACTTCCATTAAGAGTAAATAATGCGCTCTCCCCATAATAATATGAGAGGGAGAGTGCGGCCGACGGTGGCTTTATGCTGCTGAGGAAAGTCCCCCCACCGATCTGAGCACGCAGCCATATTCACGTATGGGTGGCGAGAGTCACGGCAATGGCACAGAAACGGCACGGCCTGTCATTAGCAATGATGCGACCGAGCATGGGGGGGTTGTAATTCCCCTGTGCGAGAAGTGCGTAACGCACGAGATAACTCGTAGAGCGTAGGGACAGGATACGATGAAACGGTGAATCCCTGCGGGTGCAAGCCGGAACAGGGCAAATGGGTAGCTCAGTGCCTGCCCAGGTAAGGCGCGTAGCTGAATGCCGCAATGAACAGAAGGGGGCTTACTCCTCCCACTCATTTCT
>JAPKXR010000369.1 GCA_026394715.1 Methanomicrobiales archaeon
CTCGCATTCACGTTGGAGAATTGGGGTATTTGGGGTAGTTGAGATGGATTATATATTTTGAGGAAGTGTGAGTCAGGATTTTTCTTTCCGATAAACATTCCCGAACATTTTTACCAGCAGTAATTTTTTTCACTTGTCGATAGACTGATGCATTACGCTCTCAAACTACGCCTTCGTGCAAAGAGTGTCTTTCGGCCCCGACAGGTTCCCGTGTCTTGCGGTTATTCGGGATCCGCCGCCTTCTTGAAAAAATGATCAATCTCATTACCGCCAAGCCCTCAAGGGAATCCGGGCGAGACAAAGACGATGGTGTTTAAGATCAACGATGACACGACAGATGCATAGGTGTACGCAGTGGTACCAGTCTACCACGTAACTCCGGAGAATGAGGTGATTCTGTGCCTGCACCTTCCGGGGCAATTCTTAAGGATTTGTGTCCGTCCGGAACAACTTACCTCCTGATGTGAACACTTGTGCTGATGAAAATAAAATGCATCTGTTACGATGATGATATTATGGCACTGGGTTCTTCGCGATTAGCATAATGTTCTTTATTTGGAGCGACATTGTATTATTGTGAGTGGTTATGGAAACTGCAACAGACCGACAGGACATTAATATGATGTTCCAGAAGATTCTGGGAAAACTTGAGACCATTGAAGACAGACTCTATGAATTACAATATCCTGAGGAAACGATGATCAACGAGACTGTTATTGAAGAAGTGATGAAGGCGGAAAAAGAGATTTCTGATGGAGATTTTATCGAGTGTATGACCGCTAAAGCATTTATTGAAAACCTGAAAAAATGACCTATACTATCAGATATCGTCCCGGTTTAAAGGATGAAATCTTAAAATTTTTAAAAAATGATCCGGTACGGTTCGAACAACTTACAAAGAAGATCGAATATCTTACCGAACACCCGGAAATGGGAAAGCCACTTCGTAATCAGTTAAAAGGCAAATGGCGAGTACATATCGGATCCTATGTCCTTCTCTATACAATCGATCCATCCCAAAATTGTATTGTGTTGTTAAAATTCAAACATCATGATGAGGTCTACTCCTGATTTGGTTTCCATATTTGAACTGGCATAATATCAAGTACACCAGAGGATATGTTGAAGCATGGTTAAAAGAAAAGACTGGGTAATATACGGTTTAGTTTCTCAAGAGCCTCGCGGTACTGTCTTTTCGTCTATTCCGGGTCCTTTTTCTGCGCTAGGGTCAACTTATATCGATCGATCCCTTTGACGGTCAGCTGGTCAATTTTTCGGGATAACAGGTCCTAGAGGTATATCGAATAGGTTCATGAAATTATCAAAGGTTGCCCGGTCCTGACATCACTTGTCCGTTTCTCTTCACCGCGGGCAAACGAACCGGAAGTTACCGATCCGTTTCACACCAAAGTTTGCACATAGACCTGGGTGCGCCAGGTTCAAGCTGGGAAAAAATCTGGCTTCGCTTTCGTTGCAGTTGAATGACCGGTGATGACAAAGATATTCTCACTTATCATGTGTGAGGTATTGGCATACTAAATGTTTGCGGGCTATCTGCCATGCTCTCACCTTGAGAGGGTCAATAATTCTGTACTCATTGCACCCGGCCTTTCTGTGTTCGCCCTTCAATGGGGCCTTCGCGATCTTTTCGGACAAGGCAGGCAACCGGGTGCCAACTATCGTCCGCCGTCGTGGATGCTCACCATCATTACCATTCGATGAATACAGCTATTTGGGTCTCACCCTGGCCCGCCATCCCTATCCGGCGCCTCTTCTTCCGCATTAACGTTCATTGCTGACGGAAAAAGAAGGCATCCTGCATCTGCCAGTCCGGGTACTTCCGTGAACCGTTATCAGATCATTATTGTGTTTGTGTCGAAAATATTTCAAATCGCTAGGAATGCTATTTTTATTTGTATTGAGGGATGCCATTCAGACAATTGGTACGCCAACCCTGGAAATTGGCGACGGGTTCTAATCGAGAAGTCCGATAATCTGCTGCCGTCCGGATGGCACATTTATCAGGACAAAACAATTCGGTTTCA
>JAPKXR010000348.1 GCA_026394715.1 Methanomicrobiales archaeon
ACTATCATAGGATTGAGTGGTATCAAAGGTCCCTGCCGGGCCAGGATCAGGGACAAGGATGTTGGACTCCTGGGTTCCCCCTGACGGGGATGAAATTGGATTTCCAAAAGGATCAATCCCCTGCCATATATCATACAAGAACAGGTTTGTACGCAGATTTCCATTTGAATTTGATATGGGGAGGGTTGAGTACATGGTACAGAGACCCGGATTCGCATAATATTGACCAAGATAAGAATTATAATTGATATTTTCATTTCTCCAGGCATATCCGGGCGTTCCGATCTTCGTTAAGTCCGCACAAAAGGTCGCTCCAGTTGTCACCGGTGTGAAATACCAATTATCCTGTTCAAACGCAATTACGACCAGGTCGTTGATCCCGGTCGGGTCTCCGGCGGATGATCCCTGGAACAGGGCGATCGTGGACAAATATGAATTAAAGTAGGTCTGTAAGTCCGACGTAGAGAATAACAGCGTCTGTCCTCGCTCACTGGTATTTGTCGGGTTGATATACCATGAATAGACTTGGCCACCCGAGTCACTGGTTCCCACGATGATGGTATCGTTGGTGCCCGGGTAGGTGGTGATTAGCGCACTGTATATTTGGGATTCAGGAATCAGGAACCCCGGTGTGTTTTCAATCTGGCAGACCCTTGTCGGGACAATTGTGCCTGAAGGTGCCTCCAATTGTTCTCTGGATATCTGTGAGATGTCAAGAACTGAGGCGCCTCCGCTTTTCTGCTGGGATATAAGATACACCCCATCAGATGAGGACAGCACCTTAAACATTGACATTCCCCCACCCGGGGAGGTATATTGGACAGATTTTGCCGTCGCCCAGTTTATGGTACCGCTTGTTGAACCCCCCGTAATAGTACATGTGTCAAGATTGAGGAGTGAAGGAGAATTTTGTGTAAAGACATAGATGATATCACTCACTAATGCTGACTGAAGCCCGCTATACTGGAAATTTACCGCGTGAGATGACCCGGATTCCGTGAGAGAGTATGAATTAGGAATAATCCAGATGGTTCCATCAGGGTTTGCCTTAAAAGAATTCGCATTGACAATCAGGTTACCTGAAGTTTGCTGATCTGCCACGATTGTAACAATTCCAGGTAATCCTCCAACAGGCATGCCTACACATCCCCATGCAGATGCCTTGATGAAATTTCCGTCAAGTGGAATTGGACCGTCAAAACCCCCACATACAGGCGAGGGAATAATAATCAATAATAATCCCAGTACCAGCAACAGCAGTACCGGGTTCCGATGAGCACGTATCCGTACCATAAAAATCCCCAAAAATATCGTAATCGCCGTATTAGGGGGATTCATATATAATCGTATCTGTTTGGCCAGTATCTCCGAATCAAAAAAAATGAGCGGGGGATATCAATATGGGTATGGGCATGAAGATTCCGGGTGGGAATTATCGAAGGTTTCCCGATGCTCCTTCGACCTACATTCTCACAGTTCAGAGATGTGAAGATGGCAACCGGCTACTCCTCATGGCTCTTTATACCGGGCAGCGCACAGTTCGTAAATCGCAATCAAAAACTTTTTGAAGCTCACCTCCTCTTTATACAACACAATCCACAGGAGTTGCAGAATTTTTTCATAAGCAAAGAAGAAGAATCGGACTTTGGGATCTGTAGACTTGGTTGAAATCCTTGCTTCATCCTGAACTCTGAATCCGGTCTCAATCCGCCACCTCTTTTTGTAGGTCGGGATTATGTAATCCAAGTTGATAGTCGATTGATTTGTAGCAAATGCCCAATCATAAAATTTCTCCGACTTTTTATCGAAAACTTGTTTCAGAAAAGCAAGAGTTGTTTCACCGTGGAAAACTGTCATCTCTATTTATACAACACAATCCACAGGAGTTGCAGAATTTTTTCATAAGCAAAGAAGAAGAATTGGACTTTGGGATCTGTAGACTTGGTTGAAATCCTTGCTTCATCCTGAACTCTGAATCCGGTCTCAATCCGCCACCTCTTTTTGTAGGTCGGGATTATGTAATCCAAGTTGATAGTTGGAAAGGCTCAGCTGATGGGTTACCTTTTCATTTGGACGGATCCGGCTCAGCACATAGGTTACCCCAAATTGTCATTTTAGGCTCAGCTCATAGGTTACCGTTCTAAATTTATTGGAA
>JAPKXR010000195.1 GCA_026394715.1 Methanomicrobiales archaeon
CCGGAAAAATGTAAAAGCCAGTACGAAAATTTCCGGAAAAACTAAAATTGGGAATTTTTAAAAATCCAATTCATTATCTTTAACCTGTTTTACTTTCCATATCAGATCATGCCCATTCCCAAAGAAATTGCAGATTTGGTTCAAGCATATGAATACCAACCGGGCTGCATCTCATCGGGGGCAGAGAAATGACCGAACACGAAAACAAGCTGGTGAGAAACAGCACAGCAGAATTCCTGATATTTACTTCAACCGCCGGTGAAGAATCGATCGAAGTCAGGGCCGAGGATGAAACGATCTGGCTATCCCAGAAAATGATGGCGGCACTCTTTGATGTGAGCATCCCGACAATAAATTTTCACCTGAAGAAGATCTATGATAGCGGGGAGATTCGCCGCGAAGCAACTATTAGAAAATTTCTAATAGTTCGTACTGAAGGCGACCGTGACGTTTCCCGGAATCTTGAATACTACAGCCTTGACGCTATAATCTCGGTAGGATACCGCGTCAATTCAACAAGAGCCACCCAGTTCCGCCAGTGGGCAACCCAGGTATTGCGGGAATTCGCCATCAAAGGATATGTACTTGACAGAAAAAGGATTGAAAACGGTACGTTCCTTGGTGAGGATTACTTTGAGCGCTTACTTGCGGAGATCCGGGAGATCCGCCTTAGCGAGAGACGGTTCTACCAGAAGATCACCGACATATATACCACAAGTATTGATTACAACAGGGATGCCCCGACAACTCGCGAGTTTTTTGCAAAAGTCCAGAACAAATTGCATTTCGCAATTCACGGTCATACCGCAGCCGAACTGATAACGGGGCGTGCCGATAGCAGAAAAGACCATATGGGGCTGACCAGTTGGGAGAACAGTCCCGGCGGAAAAATCTTGAAGACCGACGTATCGGTTGCGAAAAATTACCTGACTTCGCCAGAGCTCGAATCACTTGGCAGGATTGTCAATGCGTGGCTTGATCTTGCTGAAGACCGTGCCAGACGAAAGATCCCGATGACCATGGAGGACTGGGCAAAACGTCTTGACCGGTTCCTTGTATTTGATGACCGTAAACTGCTTGAAGATGGCGGGAAAGTAACGGCAGAGATGGCAAAAGAGTTTGCGGAGACCGAATTTGAAAAGTACCGTATTGTTCAGGACCGGCTTTTTGAAAGCGATTTTGACCGGATGCTAGAGGAGACAAACCTGCCAAAAAAAATGTACCGGGATGATGAAGACACCAAATGATTCAACATCCATCCGTATCTCTAAACCCGGTGTTGTGTGTAAATATTCCGCTCACACAAGCGGCTGAGGTTCCCTTTGTCAATGGCGGTTTAAAATTCCCCACCCCTTGAATGGAGTCGCTCGGCTGCCTCTTCAGAGCCGTACCGGGAATACGTTATCGTATTTTTGATAAGGTTGCGCTCAATAAACGAGGAGAGAAAATGTATATCCTTCATGGCATAACGGTATAATCATGAAATATACGGTAGTGCTCGAACCCCAGGAAGAGGGGGGATTTACCGTCCAGTGCGTGGAGATCCCCGGGGCAATAAGCCAGGGAGAAACACGGGAGGAAGCGCTTGCCAATATCAAAGAAGCCATAGAACTTATCCTTGAAGTCCAGAGGGAAGAGCTGCACCGCAAGACTCACGCTGTCCGTCACGAGATCTCGCAGGTTGACGTGGCAGATGTCGCATAAATTCCCGGTTCTTTCTGGCGAAGAGATGGTGAAATATCTTGCCCGGTGCGGTTTTATCCCGCGTCGGCAGACCGCGTCCCACGTTATCGTCCAGAAAGAATGGCGGGTTTTTTCCGTACCGCTTCATCGTGAATTAAAGAAAGGAACCCTGTTGGGAATCCTCAAACAAGCTGGCATCGAGGTAGATGCGTTTAAAAGAAGCTTCAGGTAATTTTTCCTTTCATGCAGTGAACATCGGTTTATTTATCCCGAAAGATGGACGGCTCAACTATTATTACGTGATGAGGTGAACAAACGTTCAAGTTCCCTGGAATAACGATCCGGGAGAACTTTTTTGGGACGATTTAAAAGAAGACACGGACTTTGCGATTATGTGGAGGTGCGTGGATTCGAAGTGTGAAAAGTCCGGGCACTTGGACACCATTATCCTGATTTCGGGGATCTTTTTCCTGTACAGTTTTCTCGTAGGAGATCCCGGAAAATGCAATTATTGTGTCCAAGTGTCCAAAAGCCGGCATTACCTCAGGGCACTTAGGGCACTTGAGAGGCATTTTCCGGGATCATTTTCCTGTACCATTTTCTCGTAAGACTTTTCCGGAAAATGGAGTACATCTGCCCTAAGTGCCCTGAAAAAAACATGGTAGATTTACCCTATTCGCGATGCAGGACCGGACATAATTTCATGCAATGTTTTGGGGGGAGGTAAAAAGGAAAATTGTATTCAACCCTGAACAATTTGTTCGAACTTCTGGGCAAACGAAGGGAAAAAATCCAATTTTCTCGACATAACCCCCTCTAGCAGAACCGGTTGTTCTGCATACCCGAGTTTTTCCAGCAGATCTGGTGTACCTGCAGCGAACAGATACGTCCGCTGATCGACAATATCCGTTACGAG
>JAPKXR010000397.1 GCA_026394715.1 Methanomicrobiales archaeon
GAAAAAATCGGGTATGGTAAATGCACCATCGCCGTATTCATTCAAACAGAAAAAATGAGATCACGCAATAAAATCGGCATAATGCAGGGGAGGTTGCTGCCCCCGGTGAGTAATACGATACAGGCATTTCCGGAAAAAGGGTGGCAGAAGGAGTTCCCCCTTGCTCGTAAACTTGGACTTGATTGCATCGAATTTATTTTTGATGGCGATAACTTTTCCAGTCACCCGCTGATGACCGCCGAAGGGCTGCGGGAGATCGAGAGACTGGAACAGGAAAATGAGGTCGGGGTTCTTTCTGTCTGCGCAGACTATTTTATGGCACATCCTCTTCACCAAGGGTCACCTGAAGAAAGATTGGCGCAGGTGAAAATACTTCAGGATCTCATTCGAAACTGCGCAAAGCTTGACATAAGTAATATCATTATTCCCTGTGTCGATAACTCGCGGCTCCAGATAGGGACAGATATGATGGAATTTAAACTCAAGCTTGGTGAATGCTTACCGGTTGCAGAAGACTGCAACATCAATCTCGTGCTGGAGACGGATCTCGGGCCCGATGCGTTTACCAACCTGATGCGGGATATCAACCATGAGTACCTGAAGATTAATTATGACACCGGCAACAGTGCAAGCCTCGGTTATGAACCGACAATCGAATTTGAGAGTTATGGCAGATGGATTACCGATGTGCATATTAAAGACCGGGTGTATGAGGGGACGACAGTCCCACTTGGCGAGGGCGATGTGGACTTTCCTCAAGTTTTTTCCCTGTTGCGCCGCATGAGCTACAACGGAATCTTTATCTTGCAGACTGCAAGGAAACAACCCGGCAGTGAACAGGAGACCATTAAAGGATATTTAGATTTTATCGGCAAATATCTCCCGTGACAGCTATGACCCGTACCCTTGATCTGGCATCGAATGTAGCCATTGTTAGTGGATCAAGCCGGGGTATCGGAAAAGGCATCGCTTATCACCTCCTTTCCAAAGGGGCGACAGTGTACCTGAACGGACGTTCATTGGACGAACTGGAACATACTTTTAATGAATTCGGGGAACAGTTCCCGGATCAAGTCTGTAAATTCCAAGGGGATCTGAGTAAAACTGCAACTATCGCAGGGTTGTTAAAGGCTATCAATAATGAAAACGGCCATATCGATATTGTTGTCGCTAATATCGGTTCCGGCAGATCCCAGATGGGGTGGGATATCCCGGATAATCTCTGGGAAGAGAATATGCAGATCAATTTCATGAGCGCAGTCCGCCTCTCACGGGAATCCCTCCGTTACATGATGGATGCAAAAAAAGGGTCGATCATTTTTATCGCATCGATTGCCGGTGTTGAGACCATCGCGGCACCTGCTCCCTACGCATGTGCTAAGGCAGCCCTTTTGAGTTACATGAAAAACACGGCTCCTGTTGCAGCCCAATATGGCGTCCGGATGAATGCAATCTCTCCAGGGAATATTTTTTTCTCCGGGGGAACATGGGATAAAAAGGTTCGCGAGAACCCGGAACCCACCCAGAAATATATCCGGGATAATGTCCCTCTCCAGAGATTTGGTACTCCTGACGATGTCGGTTCCCTTGTCTGTTACCTGGCGTCAGACGATGCATCATTTATTACCGGAGGGAATTTTATTGTTGATGGCGGACAGACAAGGAGCATATAAAGGATTTCTATGACAGGTTCACCTCAATCCCGATTCAGGATCGATGGAAAAGTAGCTGCGATCACCGGAGGTGGAGGTCTCTTGGGATACCAGCACGCCCGGGCTATCATGAGTGCCGGTGGTATCCCCCTCCTCCTCGATATCGATGAGAAACAGGCACTGGAGAAGGCTAAATTATTATCTGACACCTTCTCAGGGGAGTGTTACGGGTATTATTCCGATATAACAGATAAAAAGAACGTGCAGGTCATCTGTTCACAGCTCACTGACCAGTTCGGGTCAGTAGAGATCCTCATTAACAATGCTGCAAACGATCCCAAGGTAACAGAAAAGCCGGGCGAGAAGCCTTGGTCGCGGTTTGAACATTTTCCCGAAAATATCTGGGATCTTGATGTGGCTGTTGCACTGAAAGGTTCGTTTCTCTGCAGCCAGGTATTCGGTTCAGAAATGGCAAACCGGCGAAAAGGAGTTATCCTGAATATCGCATCCGACCTCGGAATCATAGCCCCGGATCAGAGAATTTACCGAAAAAACGGGATCGCCGATGATATGCAGCCGGTAAAACCGGTCACCTATTCTGTAGTAAAACATGGGATAATCGGACTGACCCGATACCTTGCTACTTATTGGGCAGATACTGGAGTACGGGTGAATGCTCTTTGTCCAGGTGGAGTGTATAATTGTCAACCCCCGGAATTTGTTCGGAAACTGACAAATCTTATCCCCATGGGAAGGATGGCAGAAGTAGACGAATATCAGTGCGCCGTGATTTTCTTGGTCACTGATGCCTCATCGTATATGACAGGATCAGTATTGAATATTGACGGCGGCAGAACGTGTTGGTAAATGAACATTCGGGTTTAAATTCTGGCTTTTACCGTACATGCTGCTCATCCTTCAGGTTTTGCGATCTCGATTGTTGCCTTGTTCGCTCAATGAGCGGGATCTCTTTTCGAACTGTTTCGATGGGTTTATACGTCAATGGTTAGATAAATTATATCGATTAGAGTCAGAGTTGCCGAATTTACAGTTGGATCTTTACACAACCAATAATTTTGGGGTTGAGTTTTTATAAAAACGATAATTCTATTAGAAGACATTTCCAGCATACAATCATTGATAAAAAATTCAAACAGTATTTCTGGAGAGAAAATATTTATTTCGCTCTCACCAGGAGCTTCATATGCCTTTGAAAAATTCAAAATCCCCTATAAATCAATCCGTGACTATGGTGGCGGGGAAGAACGGTATCAGCAGTGCTTGGAAAATTTTCAAATATGTAACAGGATAGCTACAATTCTCGATAAAGAGTTAGTACATCTCCATCATGTTCCTACATTGACACCGGCACGATATTCGATAGTTTATTTCATGCCTCTTTTTGGTATGCTATGGAATGCAATTCATATTCTTAAAAGGATTATTGACACGGAACAGCCGGATTTTATCCGTTTTTATGCAACACCCCAAGCCAAATCCGGGGAAAGGATATTTCCATTCTCAAAAGAGGGATCGGTATATAACGAAGTTTTAAACATGCCAGGATGGAATGTCCCGATTGAAATAATCCATGAAACCGAACCAGATATTCCGAACCAGCGGATCATGTGCCAGAAAAATACACTGTTTTCTCGTTTGCTGGCTTGGATTAAAGAACAGGATCTCTTATTTAATCTGGGTTTGATTGGCAAAAGGGAGGGAATTGGATCGGTAGCAGCGGCATTATATTATTATGTTACTTGCTGGCACCGGAACCCCGTCCTCATCTACAACAGCGGATATAATTGGGACGACTCGCTGGTTGAACTCTATAGGGGTGGGATGGTCCCGATTCACCGGATCAAGGATGAGACTTTTAATAAATCCATTTCCAAGGAGAAAAATTTCCATGAGGAAGTTCGTAAAGTATGTGACAATCACCCTGGTATGAGAGAGTTCGATCAAGTCCTTGGCATTGACATATCTGCATTCTTTTTTAAATGGATTTCACAGATAATCGGAAGATCAATACAAGAATCGATTGCAGTGTATCCTCTTGCCCGTAGAATTATCCACAAGAAAAAAATTCATTGTCTCCTCCATTCAACACGCAATCGCGCTGTTGGTCATGTTATTGTTCAAGCGGCACATGATGCCGGAATTCCTGTCATTTCATGGCAGCATGGAGGAGCCGGATAGCGTTATTCTCCTATGATGCCGTTTATCGAATTCATCAACTCTGACTGG
>JAPKXR010000034.1 GCA_026394715.1 Methanomicrobiales archaeon
CATTATGGGGCGGTTGATACAGCTCCGTGTCGATAAAAAGCATGAATGCCGGATAGATACTCCCGAAGGAGAATATCTCTGCAAATATCGCCCTGAAATGGAAAAAACAATCATTACCAACATTGGTAGTATGGTGAGCATCATCGGTCAGCTGAAAGATAGCAACAAGATCGAACTCACCAGTGAGACCGCAATAGAGAAAATTCCCAGCATTCCGCTAAAACAGATCACTTTCAGAAATACATCGCGACTCCTGAAAGATCCACTCATCCTTGAAGTTCAATACGAATCGGACGAATACATTCTGTCAAACGAACCGTTCCATCTTCTCGTTACCGCTCCGTCTCTCAGACAGGCAATAAAGGAAATTGAGGATGAAGTGGTTGATCTCTGGAAGGAATACGTCGAGGTTGACCCTGACACCCTCACCAAGGATGCAATTGAATTCCGTTCGAAGCTGAAATCGATATTTTTTCAGGATGGCGAGATAATTGGGTACGCGTAAGAATTACAATATTGCAAACTCCCTCCTGAAAAAAGGGTTTGAAGAGAAGCAGTTGTCACATACTCGCCTGGTATATTTTATTGATGGGAAGAAAACCTCCGTCTTCACAGTAGTCAGTCACGGGAAAAAAGAGATCGGCGATGACCTGATGCATAAGATGGCAAAACAGCTCAATCTCTCGCATAAACAATTTTGTGACGTTGTTGATTGTTCTATGACGAAGGAAGCGCTCAGGGAATTTTATCTTGAAGAAAAAATTGTAAAACTGTAATTTTTTTCATCTCTCCACAAAAGTGTCGAAGCCCTCCGCAATACGCGAGTGGCGTCGGGAATAGCGAGCGAGGGGTTGTCTGAGGGGCTGATGGCAGGGGCGTTTAGTGGGAAGTTGGTGGCGTGAACCCGCTCACGCATATTCCCGGAGCAGCACTTTTACCACAGCCGCAAGCGGTGCGAGATCGTGCTGACTCGTCTCCCATACGATCGTCGGGCTTATCATGAAATAGCCGTGCACCATCTTGTCCCGCATTCCCGCAAACTCTTTCCACGGAACATCCGGGTGGCGATCGATAATCTCCTGCGGGATTTTCTTGATCGCTTCCCCTATCACCACAAAATTGAGAATGATCGCCGTGCAGGGTTTTCCGGTCGGCGAGCAGTTGCTCGTACGTCATGTCTGTTGTATAGGTTTGAATTGTAGAGATGGCGTCGTCAATATCCGTGAGGTAGAGTTTCACCTCCCGTTTAGACATAGATGACCTCGGAGAGCACGTCCTGCCGGATTACCGGTTTTAAGGAATCTGAGGTCACCAGATCCACCGGATTCCCGAGTCGCTCGGAAAGAAAATTTTCAAGCCGCATGAAGGTGACAAACCCCACCGGCTTTGAGAACTCCACCAGAAGATCAATATCGCTTTTGCCCGTCTGCTCGTCCCGGGCAACTGAGCCAAACACCCCTATCGTTTTGACGGAATATTCTTGTTCCACTTCCCGTTTGATTTTTTTTAAGGAAGAGAGGATATCCTGCCGGGTGGACTTCATGGCTGTACCTATGTTAAAATGGGTGATGAACTATTAATAAATATTTTAAGACGGTTCTGTCTTCCGGCAGCAGTTCGCCCGTACCATCGCAAGTATCGAAGCCCTCCGCGAGAAACAAAGGGCGTCGGGAATAGAGATGATGAACCGGGCATTTGACCCGTGAGTACCATGAATGGTTGAGAAGATTTTAATGGACATGAACCGATAAGCCAATAATTAATTAGATAAATAGAGTATAGGTAACAAGAGGTATGTATGAGCCCCCAAAAAAGCAGGACCTTTCAAGTGTTCAATTCAAGCACCGGGCGATGGGTGAAATATGATCGGGAAGTTGGACGGATAGTGGACTGCAAAAAGAGTGATGGGCCGTATGCGAACGTTCCAAAATACAGACGTGCCCGCAGTTCATAAAATCCGACGTCATCATGTTGATCTGGTGTCCCGATCATTTATGCGAATGTGCTAAAACCATAATTCCAA
>JAPKXR010000173.1 GCA_026394715.1 Methanomicrobiales archaeon
GGACTGTTATAAACGGTATCGATGTTCCCGTTATTGAATTCTGAGGTTACAGCAGTTGTCACAGGGTTTGAAACGGAAGGTGCAGGGTTTACATAAATCGTCATGCTCTTTTTACTCTGGACCCCACCCTTCTCCACGGTCAGCTGGACTGTATAGGTGCCAGGACCCTGGTACGTAATCTCGGGGTTCCTGTCATAGGAGGTCTGCCCGTTTCCGAACTGCCATATCCAGGTCGTAGGCGATCCCGTGGAGGTATCGGTGAATGTCACCGTGAGCGGAGCGTTTCCTGATGTCTGATCTGCGACGAAATTCGCATTGAGAGGATGCGACGATGCTGAAATTACTATTGATTTTGAGGAGGTTTGCCCGTTCTTATCAACAACCAAAGTCACCGTGAAGCTCCCTTCAGTTTTAAACGAGTGGATTGGGTTCCTTTCAGTCGACGGAGTCCCGTCACCGAAATCCCAGCTCCACTTGTCAGGCGATCCCGTAGATGTATCACTGAAGGACACCGTCAGGGGAGTTGGTCCCGAAGTCTTGTCAGTATTGAAACCGGCCCGGATGGACGACCCCGGGACCACAGTCGTCTGGGTTACGGACGTCCGGGGAACCGATGTTATTCCCGCCGCGTATGTCGCCGGTTGTGAAACCCGGGTGCCTTTCTGACCGGTCATCGTATAACTGTGCCCTTTAACAAGCCAGGTACCGCTGAAATGAGTGTTATCGGAACGAACAAGTGTAAAAGTCCCTGATTCCCCGGTAGCACCGTCTGAAAAGGTACCTTTCAATGTTGACCCGCTATCCGACAAAGAACCGGAAATTTGCATTTTTGGCCACGCCGGAACTGATACCGTAACGGTATTATCAGGAAGAATCGATATCCTGTATAACTCAGCGGTCCCGGAATTTGCGGTGCTCTCGACCTGCCAGTCGCCTTCGAATGCACGGGAAATAACCGCTACAGCAGGAGTTGAGGTCCCGGGACTGACCGGGCCGAATTTCGGCTGGCCGGGAATACCAACCAACACGACAACCGCAAGCGCAACGATAATAACAACCACGATGATGGCCGGAATCAGGAATTTCTGGTGTCTTTTTCCAGGTACTGGGGTACCACTTCCTTGTTGACGGTCAATCACCGGTGCAACTGGCGCTGGCGGATATGGTGGGGCACTCATGGCAGGGGGAGGTGGCTGCAGTAGGGAAACTGGTGCCCCGCAAGAGCTACAGAACTTTTCCCCCGGAGGAATATTTTCACCACATGTGGGGCATACGGTCTCCGCAGGTAACCTTGCTCCACATTTATTGCAGAAATCTTCGGTATAGGGAGATGGGGTACCGCATCGCGGGCAAATCTTACCTGGTGGGTTATATTGGTCAGCCATGGTTACAAGTCCCGGGAATAATCCATTCGTTCCTGGTGTGAAGGACTACGATCCCTGATACATCCCTTCTGTGCGGGGAAAGATAAGCATTTCGATAATAGGTGGAGTCTCTGAAACATTCCATTTCGTCCAGGTTTGTAAATTTGAATCGCAACTCAAGGGTCATTCAGAAAAACTTTGCCCCGCATTTTCCACAGAATTTTTTATCTGGAACGATTGGCGCATGGCAGGGGGGCAAAGCATCGCCTGGTTTTCCTCTACTGCAGTTCGTTGCACCTTAAGTGGGGTCCCACATGAAACACAAAATTTTACTTTTGCCCCAATTTCTTTTCCGCAAACCGGACAGTGCTGCATTGTAAATCTGGCCAATGTCGGGGAAGGAGCGGTTTGAGATACTTAATCGAATTGTAATATTGGGGCCCGGGCCTTCAATTTTGCAGTGCTGCAGCCCTTGGTTTTGCCACCATTGGTGTTGTTGCTTTCATCATTCGGGATCATCGACCTCCTCCTTGGGATTGGTTGTTTCAAGGCCTGGCCATGGGTCTGGATTGTCGGAGTTATCTTCTCGGCCATCAGCATCCTGACCGGCATCGGGAGCTTGTTCACAGCCGGGGCCGGTGCACTGCTCGGGATCATTATCGCAGCGATCATCCTGTACTACCTTTTCCAGCCGCAAGTCAAGGCTTATTTCGGAAAATCCTGAAATCATCCTTTTTTTGTAACGCAATCGCTGGGATATATTGTCCCCCTGATAGTCGGTCACGGATTATCGGCCAACCAGTAATGATACCATTTCAGATTCCCATGATATCCCCCTCCCGTAGATCGTCGACATGGGCCCAAAGACTACTATGCTTCAAACTACGGGAAACATTTGGAAGACTGATACGCTTGAAACACGGCTCCACAATATAATAAAAATGGATTAATCAGGTCTGGAAAAATAATATTCCGGGGCATTAATGCAGTTACGCGTGGAAAAGAACAACATTTTTTATCGGAATTTTTTCACTCGATCCAGGTTGTACACTTGACTTACCGGATAATCAGTCTGAACCCCAAATGGGAATATTTATACTATGCGATAGCGAACCTTGCTATGCAATAGCATGGCAGTGGTAATGAATGAAATATACGTATGTGTTTGTATTGATTGGGATGATCGTAATTGGTGCATTCCTTGCAGGTTGCACCCAGCAGGCATCGACGGCACCAGCCCAGGCAGTTAAAATTGGTGTTGTTGCATCGTTGACCGGACCGTCCAGTACTACAGGAAAAGATGTCTGGCAATCCGCACAACTTGCAGCCGAGGAGATCAACGCCAAAGGCGGGGTTTATGTTAAAAGCCTCGGTAAAAGTGTCCCGATCGTACTGGTGCAGGGCGATGATGAGTCAACCCGGGAAGGTGGCCAGAAGGCAGTATCGAAGATGATTACCCAGGATAATGTGGATATGCTGGTTGGGGGTTTCTCGAGTGCCGTTGTTTCAGCGCATCAGTCAATCGTTGCCGAGCATAACATCCCCTATATCATTACCGGGGCATCGACACCCGTCATCACACGCCGGACAGATGTGAATACGAGTTACATGTTCCATCACGCACCGACAACTGATGATTCCGGAAGCCAGACCACGTTGTTTATCGATAAAGTCATCCGTCCTGCAATCAATGCAAAATTTGGCTACCCACAGGACCGGCCACTAAAACTTGCTGTGCTCTACCAGGACAGTCCCTACGGAAAAGGTCACCTTGAGGCAGTAAAGAACACGATCGCCAATAATGGTCTGAAAATAAACCTGGTATCCCAGGAAACCTTCAAGATGGGTGAAAGCGACTTCAGGACAGCATTGACCAGTATCAAGAGCTCGGATCCCGATGTGGTTTATGTTGCAGCCTTTTTGAACGAACAGATACCCATCGAGACACAGGCGATGAAAGATGTTGACTTAAAAAAGATCTTTATCGCCATTGAACCAAATGATGACCCTGATTTCTATAAGGGCGTCGGGAAATATGGGGACTTCTCTATAATACAGAGCCGTTTTAGTCCATATACCGTTCCAAAAGGTCCAACCGAAGCTGCATACAATAAATTCGTTTCAGATTTCGATAAGAAATTTGTCGGGTTCCCTGGAATGATGGGTGTTGCAACCTATGAGGGAGTATATATAGGCGCCAAAGCAGTCGAAAATGCGGGGACTCAAAATAAAACGGCGATAAAGAATGCGCTTGCGGATTTACAGATGCCCCAGATAGTCGAAGCGATGCAAAACCAGACAATTAATTTTTCAGACGACTTCAGGGAAAGCAAATTCGATCTTACCATGGAGCAACTGGTTTGGGATCCAACGGTAAATGAAACAAGGCCGAAGATCGTCTCACCAGCTAATCTCAAAGAACGTGACTTTGTGCTCCCTGACTGGTATGTCCCGGGTAAAGCATAACCCCTTGTAACACCAATTTTTTATAGCGTCCCTGGGAGGGATAAGAAATGGAAATCGGCCTTGACATCTTCCTACAGGTTATGGTATGGGGGTTATATGCCGGATGCATTTATATCCTTCTCGCAACGGGTCTCAACCTGATTTTTGGGGTAATGAAAGTCGTAAATTTTGCCCATGGTCAGTTGCTTATGATCGGAGCATATGTGACCTTTTCTTTCTTTGTTCTCACAGGTTTCAATCCCTATGTCCTGCTGGCGGCATCAATCCCGATCCTGATCGTGATCGGTGTGAGTATCGAAAGGTTATGCTTCCGTCCCATTCTTGGCACGGGAAAATTAAACGAGATCTTCATCAGTATCGGCCTGATTTATATTCTCGAAAATGTCGCGGCCCTTGTATGGACTGACGAGTGGAAAACCATCCGAAGCCCGTTCGAAGAGGTAAGTATTACGATCGGGAGTATGAAAATCCCAATTGATTATATCATTATCATTGTCACAACGGTATTGATCCTTATAGGACTCTATATATTCCTGAAGAAATCCCGGCTCGGTCTTGCAGTCCGTGCGACCAGCCAGAACCGGAAGGCCGCAATGCTGGTGGGGATCAATGTCGAACGGATGGATATGCTGAGCTTTGGTATCGGGGCCGGACTTGCCGGGGCGGCCGGGACTCTCTGGGTAGTCAGCGGGCAGGTGTTCAACCCATACATGGGTTCTGTGCCGGCGGTCAAGGCCTTTGCCATCGTGATTATCGGGGGTCTCGGGAGCATTCCCGGTGCGATTATCGGGGGTCTTATCCTCGGGATCGCAGAAAATTTCACCGTTTTAACAATCGGCGGTGCCTGGAAGGACGCGGTTGCATTCCTCATTTTAATAATCGTCCTCATAATTAAGCCGAACGGGCTATTCGGAGAAAAGGCGGAGTGAAAGATATGATAGAAAAAGACCGGGTTGTCCTGTACCTCACTATCGCCGCACTGGCGTGTGCAGTGCTTTTTCCCCTTGTTACCGGGCTGAACGTTTATTATTTAACCGTTCTTATTATTATGGTCATTTTCATCATCTTCGCATCTGCCTGGAACTTCCTTACCTATAGCGGCCAGGGATCTCTTGGGCATGCTGCATTCTTTGGTATCGGTGGGTATATTTCCACACTGATCGCGGTGAAAAGCGGCCTCACCCCATACCTGACGATATTTATCGGGGGAGCGGTTGCGGCTGTAGTCGGGCTCTTTATTGGTATTATCTGTGTCAGAATGAAAGAATGGTTCCTCGCCATGGTCACATTCGGGTTTGCCGTGATTATCCAGGTGCTGGTAGCAAGCCAGTTCAGTTCTGTCACCGGGGGTTGGGATGGTGTTGCAGCACCTCCACTGATCAGCAATACGGTACCGAACTACCTTGTGTATGAGTATTATTCCATCCTGCTTATTGCAGTCGTTGTGATACTTCTGTTCAGGACCATTTTAAATTCCAAAATTGGCCTTGCATTTTCTGCTATCCGGGAAAATGAACTTGAAGCCCGTGCAGCGGGGATCGATCCGGTCAGGTATAAATTACTTGCATTCATGGTTAGTGCATATTTTGCCGGTCTTGCCGGGGCCCTGGAAATCCACTACCTCGGGTATGTCACACCCGAAATATTTGGCGTTGATATCTCGTTCTGGCCTATTATTTATTCCATAAGTGGCGGGCTCGGTACACTTGCAGGGCCGATTATCGGGACGATAGTCATTACACTCCTGTGGGATGGACTTCAGTCACTCGGCCTTACGTATGGCCGCTTCATCATTATCGGTGTCATCCTCGTCCTCGTCGTAATATTCCTGCCACGCGGACTGATCTCCCTGCCAGAGGAGATTAAAAAGAGGGCACCCAAATGGAGGGGACGGTTCAATAAACTGCTCCAAAAATAATTTTTCCGAAAAAATGCTTGAATGCCACGTGGTAACGATTTAATCCCCGGTAAAATAACCGGTGGGGACTGCTGAACACTTCACGCTATTGGCGCACAACTAGTGAAGATTGCAAATCATCCCCCTTTTCTGAAAACAGGGAGATGATCCATGAAAAATAACCGGGTTGAAAAAAACAATATCCCCTGGATTTACCTAAACAGTTTTCATATCCCCTGTCTTTATAGACCTAAATAACAGGCCTGTATCTCCTGGTTATCAATGAGCTCCTTGGCAGTACCCTGGATCGTGATCCTTCCGTTTTCAAGGACATAACCACGATGTGAAATTTCGAGGGCCCGCATCACATTTTGTTCGAGGAGCAGAATAGAAAGGCCTGATTCATTGAGTTTTGCAACCGATTCAAGCACGCTTTTTACAAAAAGCGGGGAAAGACCCAGTGATGGTTCATCAAGGACCAGCAACTTCGGGTTTAACATCAGGCTTCGGCCGATTGCCAGCATCTGCTGCTCGCCACCGGATAACGTGCCGGCAAGCTGGCCCTGCCTCTCCCTGAGGACAGGGAACATCTCCAGTATTGGTTCTGGATCACTTGTGCCCCGCATATTCAGGTGGCCGCCAAGACTTAAGTTCTCCAGGACTGACATTTTTGGGAAGAGTTCCCTTTTTTCCGGGACAAGTGTAATACCCAGTTTGACAATCTCATATGGTTGAAGACCCAGGATCTCCCGGTCCAGAAACCGTACGGAACCCCGGGCACTCCGGTTAAGCCCCATGATAGTCTCGACAAATGTGGTTTTTCCTGCACCATTTGGTCCAAGGAGCGTAACGATCTCACCTTTGCGGACCTCGAGGGACAGGTCCCATACCACGTGCAGATTACCGTGGCAGACATCCAGATGTTCTATCTTAAGCAAAAATTGACCCCTAGTTAGTATATTTTTCGCCAAGGTATGAATCTATTACCCGCTGGTCGTTGAGAACATCAAGAGGTGTACCCTCCGCAATTTTTTCACCGTGATCAAGTACCACAATGCGATCAGAAACACCGGTAATGACCCTCATCACATGCTCTATCAGCATGATCGTCGTACCACCGTCCCGGATCTTTTTTATAAGGCTGATTGCTTCCCCGCTTTCATTTGGGTTGAGCCCGGTCGTAAGTTCATCCATAAGAAGAAGTTTTGGCCTGGAGGCAAGGGCCCGGGCAAGCTGAACGCGCTTTAATTCCATGAGGTTAAGCTGGGAAAGTGGCGCATCAATCTTGTCTTTTGGAAAACTTACAAATTCGAGGTGGGCAACGGCCTCTTCCCGGGCATCCTTCATACCGACCTTGTGATGGTTACCAAAGATGGCGCTGACCATGACCGCTTCAGCAACCATCATGCCGGGAAAGGACTGGGGGTGCTGAAATGTCTTGGATATTCCCTTTTTGCAGAGCTTGTTCAGGGAGAAGCCGGTAATATTCTCCCCCTTGTAATGAATAGTGCCGTTGTCAGGCTGGTACATACCAGATATGATATTGAGGAGCGTCGTCTTTCCCGCTCCGTTCGGACCGACCAGTCCAAGGATTTCTCCTTCGTTCAGAGTGAGATCTACGTCCTGCACTGCAACAAGGCCACCGAATTTTTTCTTCACCTGACGTGCAACGAGCATCTGCAATTCCTCCTTGTCACTTGCTAACATATGTCATACTAGTAAATTAAGATTACCGATTGAACATTTATTTGCAGGGTGTAACAAATGCGGCACTATAGTAATGGATTTCCCTGTTCCTGATAATATTCTTCTCTCAATAGGTGTTTGAAGAAAACCTAAATATTAACTTTATGAAAGAGCATTTTATCCCCTGCACCAGGAGATTATCGCCCTGGTACAGAGTTTTATCGTGAACGTAACGCTTTCCGGATGATATCCTCATCCGCATGGTAATAGAGGTCATCATGCCCTTTCCATTTTTCGCAGCCCCTGAAAATAACCGCCGGGACGCCGTTGTTGCTCTCTCCCATGATAAAGTTTGCAAACCCGGCAATCTCGTCAACGACAGCCTCTTCCGTGATCTTCAGGACGTGCCCGAAGAGGTCAGTATCCCCCCGGAAGTCGCGTATTGCCGACATACCACTCCATCCAATCGCGTTGCCAGTCTGCCCGCGCCGGAATGCCCTCCCCACCGTATCGGTAATGATGACACCGATATCGCTGCCGTTTATCGCTTTGATACGCACTTTTATTTCTTCCGCTGCCTTCATTGAGTCCGGGGGCAGGAGAATAACCATCCCGTCATCGACATTACTCTGGTCGACCCCTGCACGGACGCCGATATGCCCTCCCGCAACTTCGGAGAGGATGAACGGGTACTCAAGCAGGATATCAGTCGATGCATCAAGCACGGACTGGAGAAAACGGGGGTCTTCCCCGGTCATTTTCCCAATCCTGATCGCCCGTTCCGTTGGCGTAATATCATTGAGCCTGCGAGTGTAGCCCTTTGATTTTGAGTAGACCGACGATGCAATGCTGAGGATATCCCCATCCTGGATACGGATACGTTCTGCAATCATCCCGGGCAGGTCATCACCCTCGTGGATCAGTGGGAGACCGTTTACAGGTTCAATGGTTATCGTCATGATCATCACCTTCTGCGAGTGCACGCAGATATGTTATTTGGTTTTTCCCGGGGCCGTTATCATAGTGTTACGAGGATCAGAACTTGTCCAACCTTCCCTTGGCAGGTCCAGAGAAATCCAGGGACCAGTTTTGAGTCTGTAGATCCGCAAGGGCGTAATGGGAAAGGATAAGGTAGAGATGTATTTTCACATACACACGCTTTGCACCCGGTAATCTATTTCACCAATTGCAATCGTATGCCTTTGCAGCAGAAATTATGATAACACATTTCATTCCGAATTCAGACTCATATACAAGAATCACAGCGATACAGGTAATTTAGAGGAGATCTGTACACGGGGGGTATTCAATACAGCTTTATTGAAACGAGGACTATTGCGAAATCAACAATCCTTTAGCTGGCTGAAGGAATGAGTATCGTTACATCACATCGAAATTAGGAAATTGCCAGACACTTATAGAAAACTATAAGTGAATTTTTCACATTTACTGTCCTATGGGAAAAAAGGTGATAGGTATCCTCGGGAGTCCTCTTTCCGAAGGCAACACAGCAAAACTGCTTGACCGTGCGCTGAAGGGAGCGGAAGATGCCGGTTGTACGGTGGAAAAAATTGAAGTCGCCAACCTTGATTTCGAGTCATGCATGGAGATGTTTTTTTGCAAAGACCATGACACCTGCATTATGGATGACGATATGCAGAAGCTCTATCCGAAATTCAAAGAGATGGATTACCTCATCATTGCTACCCCGGTCATGACGATGGGGATTCCCGGCAAACTAAAATCGATGATTGACCGGTTCCAGGTCTTTTTCATGGCCAAATACATGCGAAAAGAGCCTTTTATCTCAAAGGAGCGTATAAAGGAGCGTAAGGGACTTTTCATCTGTATCTCGGGCATGAAAATCCCCGAGGTTTTCGTAGGTGTTAAACTGACAGTCAGGGCATTTTTTGACATTATCGACTGCCAGTATACCGATGAACTGTTGATTAATGATATGGATACAATTCGCAACGTTGCAGCACACCCGGAACTGCTCGAAGCAGCCTACCAGAAAGGCTACGCCCTTGGAAAATCCACCACTGAATAATCTCATCCCTATTAATATTTTCAAACTTGGGGTAAATCCGATTAGGGGAATTAGCCAATGGAGATTGACCAATAAATAAAATATCTCTCCTGCCCTGAACCAGCCTTATTAAATACGGTAATGGCTACTCTACCTTTGATAGATCATGGCCAAAGAAAACCTCACGAAAGACCAGGGAGTCCCGGTTCCTGACAACCAGTGCTCACTGACCGCGGTTCCGCATGGCCCGGTCCTTCTTCAGGATATCCACCTGATCGAGAAACAGGAGATGACGTTATGAATGACGACAACAAGTATCCGGAAACGGGCGGAGCAGATAACCATCCTCTCAGCCGAGGCGCATCGAACCGGGACTGGTGGCCTAATCGGCTGAACCTTAAAATCCTGCACCAGCACTCGCCATTGTCCAACCCCATGGATAAGGATTTCAACTATGCCGAAGAGTTCAGGAGCCTTGACCTGGCGACCGTGAAAAAGGATCTGCAGGCGCTAATGACCGGTTCGCAGAACTGGTGGCCAGCAGACTTCGGCCACTACGGGCCCTTGTTCATTCGTATGGCATGGCACAGCGCCGGCACGTACCGCACCGGTGATGGTCGCGGCGGTGCAGGTGCCGGCCAGCAGCGCTTTCCACCTCTCAACAGCTGGCCCGACAACGTGAACCTCGACAAGGCTCGCCGGCTGATTTGGCCGATCAAGCAGAAGTATGGCAGGAAAATCTCATGGGCCGACCTCATGATTCTTGCCGGCAACGTCGCCCTGGAGTCGATGGGATTCAAGACATTCGGCTTCGCTGGCGGTCGTGAGGATGTCTGGGAGCCGGAAGAAGACGTCTACTGGGGTTCTGAGAACAAGTGGCTGGATGACAAGCGTTACTCTGGCAACCGGACCCTCGAAAATCCACTCGCTGCCGTGCAGATGGGGCTGATCTACGTCAATCCGGAGGGCCCGGACGGCGACCCGGACCCGGTCGCGGCGGCTAAGGATATCCGTGAGACGTTCGCCCGCATGGCCATGAACGACGAAGAGACAGTTGCACTCATCGCCGGTGGTCACTCATTCGGCAAAACCCACGGAGCCGGCCCTGCATCCCATGTGGGGCCTGAGCCTGAAGCGGCAGGCATCGAGGAGCAGGGCCTCGGCTGGAATAACAGCTTCGGCACCGGCAAAGGTGGTGACACGATCGGCAGCGGCCTGGAAGTCACCTGGACCACCACACCAACAAAGTGGAGCAGCAACTTCTTCCGAAACCTGTTCGAAAATGAATGGGAACTGACAAAGAGCCCGGCCGGTGCTCACCAGTGGAAGCCAAAGGGCGACGCAGGGGCCGGCACGGTGCCGGATGCCCACGACAAAACGAAACGTCATGCGCCATCCATGCTGACCACGGACCTTTCCCTGAGGTTCGATCCCGCCTACGAAAAGATTTCACGGCGCTTATACGAGCATCCGGACCAGTTTGCAGACGCATTCGCCCGGGCGTGGTTCAAGTTGACACACCGCGACATGGGTCCGCGCTCACGCTATCTCGGCCGGGAGGTTCCGGCTGAAGAGCTCATCTGGCAGGACCCAATCCCTGCGGTCAACCACCAGCTGATTGATGCACAGGACATCACTTTCCTCAAGGGCAGGATCCTGGCCTCCGGCATGTCAGTATCAGAGCTGGTCTCGACCGCCTGGGCATCAGCGTCCACATTCCGTGGCTCCGACAAGCGCGGCGGTGCGAACGGTGCCCGGATTCGTCTGGCGCCACAGAAGGATTGGGAAGTCAACCAGCCTTCCCAGCTGGCGAAGGTGCTCAATACCCTGGAGAGCATACAAAGTGCGTTCAATATGGCACAATCAGGCGGAAAGAAGGTATCACTGGCTGACCTGATTGTTCTGGCTGGTTGCACGGGTGTCGAGCAGGCTGCGAAGAACGCCGGTCATGAGGTGACGGTTCCCTTCACGCCGGGGCGTATGGACGCCTCGCAGGAGCAGACGGATGTGATCTCCGTCGCCGTGCTCGAGCCGAAGGCGGACGGCTTCCGCAACTACCAGAAGACCCGCTATGCCGGATCGGCCGAGGAGTTGCTGGTCGACAAGGCGCAATTGCTGACCCTGACCGCGCCCGAGATGTCGGTGCTCGTTGGCGGCATGCGTGTGCTGAACACCAACTTCGGCGGATTACAACACGGTGTCTTCACAAAGAAGCCGGAAACGCTCACCAACGACTTCTTTGTAAACCTGCTCGACATCGGTACGGAGTGGAAGGCGGCCTCGAAAGACGCTGACGTGTTTGAGGGGCGGGATCGCAAGACTGGCGAAGTCAGGTGGACCGGCACGCGTGTCGATCTCATCTTCGGTTCGAACTCTCAACTCCGGGCTCTGGCCGAGGTCTACGCAAGCGCGGATGCGAAAGAGAAGTTTGTCCAGGACTTCGTTGCAGCCTGGACCAAAGTGATGAACCTTGATCGCTTCGATCTCACCAGATTGTAGCGTAACGTCTTTCATGATGGAGAATCTCACAAAGACGGATGAAGAACTTGGTAACCGGGTGGCAAAAGGATTGAATCTTTGAAAAGTGTAGTAAACGGTCCACGTATTATTTCGTGGAACCTCACGCTCCGTTGCCCCCTGAAATGTGCCCATTGTTACGTGGATGCGGGCGATAAGGAAACAGATGGCGTACTCACTACGGAAGAGGCATTCTCCGTGATCGACCAGGTCCGTGAGACCGGCAAACCAGTCGTTGTGTTGAGCGGGGGCGAACCACTTCTCCGCGAGGACATCTACGAGATCGCACGGCACGGTACGGAGCAGGGACTCCGGATGGTGATGGGCACCAGCGGGTACCTCATCGATCAGATGATAGCGGTAAAACTCAAGGGTGCGGGAATCAGGGCTGTCGCCATAAGCCTGGATTCGAAAGACCCCGCGATCCACGATTCTTTCCGTGGTCTTGAAGGGGTGTGGGAGCGCGCAGTAAAAGCAATAGGGTATTGCCGGGATGCAGGAATCGTAGTCCAGATCAACATGTCGGTGATGGGGTCTGCCATTAGCGAGGTAGAGGGTGTGATCGGATTAGGAACAACGCTTGGCGTCCGCGATTACCAGCTGTTCTTCCCGGTTCCTACCGGGAGGGCCAGGCAGATCGAGCCCCGCAGTCCTGAGGAATACGAGGAGCTGATCCGTCAGATCTTAATCCGTTACCGGTACAGCGACCTCAATATCCGTCCAACCTGCGCCCCGCAGTTCCGAAGGATAGCAAATGAGCTTGGTATTACCAATCCGGCATGGGGACGTGGCTGCCTTGCCGGCATCACCTACTGCCGTATTTTTGCCAATGGCGACGTAACTCCCTGCCCGTACCTGCCGGTCAGTGCCGGGAATGTCCGAAAAACCCCTTTTTTTGAGATCTGGAACAATTCATCGCTCTTTTCCGCGCTCCGCAATCCGGATCTCCTGACGGGAAAGTGCGGACGTTGTGATTTCAAAACAATTTGTGGTGGGTGCAGGGCCCGTGCCTACCGTCGGGATGATGCAGCCACCCCTCTCTGGTGTGATGGCCTTGCAACACCGGATACGCTCAACGGGGAGTGCTGTGGAGAAGATCCATGGTGCCTGTACCAGCCCGGAGATGTGACTCCATGAGAGGCCCGTCCCTGCCGGACAGGACCGATCTGGCAATCCTCAATGCGCTTCAGGATGATATCCAGCTCGTATCCCGGCCATGGAACGCAATCGCTGAGCGGTTGGGAATTGCGGAAACTGAGATAATCCGCCGGATGAAAACGCTGAAGGATACCGGTATTATCCGGGGCATATCTCCCGTGCTTGAATCCCACCATCTCGGCCTGCATGCCGCGACCCTGGTTGCCCTCCATGTACCAATGGTGAGAATGAACGAGGTTGCAGCCATCATCAGCAGTTATGCAGAAGTGTCGCATAATTTCCAGCGGGATCATGACTACGCTCTCTGGTTCACAATAGCTGCACAGAACGAGGAAGGCATCCGCAACGTGCTGGATGAGATCCTGCAGCGGACGGGCATCCCGGTATCGGATGTCCTCAACCTTACGACAATAAAAAAGATAAAAATTGATGTGCGGTTCTCATTTTTTCCCGCACAACTCCGGGAGATTTCCTAATGGACTCAATTGACATTCTCCTGCTCCAAGAACTGGAACGCGGGCTTCCGTTCGTTCCGGCCCCATTTGAAGAGATCGGAAAACGACTCGGCCTCAACGAAGACGAAGTGCTGGAACGGATCCGGCTACTGAAGGATGCCGGTATCATCCGTAAATTCCGTGCCCGCATTGACCAGCGGAAGGTGGGGATTATCGCAAATGCCCTTGTGGCATGGAAACCCCCAGAATCCGGAGGAAACGATCTTGGAAAACTGCTGGCAGCATTTCCCTCCGTGACCCATTGCTATGAACGCAGCCCGGTGCCGGGTCGGTGGGAGTATACACATTATACTGTGCACCATGGATACAGCAAAGACCAGGTGCTGGACGATGTCAGGTCTATTGCAGTGCAGACCCATTGCCCGGAATATGCGGTCCTCTTCAGCACCCGTGAGTTCAAACGTGTGCCGAATGTCCGGATGCAGGAGAACGGAGGAGGAGTACCATGAATAGGATTACCCAGTGCTTACATGGCCGGGGGACGGTCAGTGGTGCGATGCGACACCACCACAAACCACAGAGTGATGTGCCCAGCAGGTATCTGGCATTTTCGGGAATGTACCGGCCGGTGGTTTTCTGGAACGTTACAGATCGCTGCAACCTGAGCTGCACCCATTGTTACAGCAAATCGGGACCGGGACGTACAACTGAGGGAGAACTCACGACAGCTGAAGCGCTGAGCGTCATCGATGACCTTGTGGACATGGGAGTCCCGCTCATCCTGTTCACTGGCGGGGAACCATTGCTGCGTGAGGATATCTGGGGACTGGCACGTTATGCCGGAAACCGTGGTCTCAAAATGGCACTCAGCACCAATGGTACGCTGATCACTCCGGAAATTGCCCGCAGGATCAAGGATTGCGGTATAGAGTACGCCGGGATCTCCCTTGATGGTGCCCAGGCAGGAACGCATGACCGGTTCCGGAATTCACCCGGTGCGTTTAAAAAAACTATCGCAGCATTTACCGCATGTAAGGAGGCAGGGCTCCGGTGCGGGGTACGGCTCACGCTTACCAAAGAAAACTGCCAGGAACTCGGAGACCTTGTTGATCTCGCCGTGAGTCTTGGCGCCTCACGGTTCTGCCTGTACTGGCTTGTTCCGACAGGGCGGGCAAGCGATTCCTATACCCAGTTGCAGCTGGACCGGGATAAGGTGGTCGATGCCCTCAGCCTTCTCTACCGGAAAGCCAAAGAGACCGATCCCGAAACCATGGAGTTCCTCACGGTTGATGCCCCGCAGGATTGTATCCACCTGCTCGCTGCCATGGAAAAGGACGGATCAGAAGATCTTGCTGATGCCCGCGAGTTACTGGAACCATTAAAGGGTGGATGCAGCGCCGGGACCCGTGTAGCAAATATCGATGCACAGGGCAACGTATTTCCCTGCCAGTTTGCCCGCTCACCGGA
Organism: Methanomicrobiales archaeon; assembly: GCA_026394715.1. Lineage (GTDB taxonomy): Archaea > Halobacteriota > Methanomicrobia > Methanomicrobiales > Methanospirillaceae > CAIKOD01. The sequence continues at coordinate 15,040 of JAPKXR010000173.1, forward strand.
ATTTCTTGTCGGGAACATCAGGGACCGGCCGTTCAGTGAGCTTTGGGCGTATGGCACGAATCCTGTCCTCTCCCGGTTCCGGGAAAAACAAGCAAGGTTCGGGGGGCGGTGCGGGGATTGTACCTATCGCGATCTCTGCGGCGGGGGGTGCCGGGTCCGGGCACATGCAGTTGAGGGGGATTTCCTTGCAGAGGATCCTTTCTGTTTTGTCGGGAATGGTGCGGTTAAAGACATCAGATAAAAATACGCTTAATTCAGGCTTCCTTTTCCTTCCCGATACACCGACCAATCACTGAAAATCCCGAAATATTCCATATTTTCTATTCCTGTACAAAATAAGTTATTTTTGACGTTTTTTACCAAAATATGGCAATATTAAACATCGCTTAATGGCTTGTAAGGATTGTTAAATCGCTCCGGTTTTCACCACCTATTTTAGCCCCTCTGAACGTGATATGCAGGTTTGAAAGCCCCAGCTCCTGTGGAAGCCCCAAGCTCTGGCAGGTGACCGGGCCGACGCAGTACACGATTCACAGGATGTGCAGAGCGCAGGATCAAATTTCATGAGCTTATCCGGTCCTGTTCCAGACTTCACCATTGATGGTTGACGCCAGCAGAGTCCGATCCGTACCATCCGCAAACGGCAGCGGGATCTGTTCATGAAGAGCCGAAAGTGCCCGAAGGGACTCGTCGTCAAGAACCGGAATTAGCACCGCGCAGGAGACGAAACATTCAGGCCCTGCTGAGGCAACAAAGCCCCCCATCATATCGGTGTCCATCCCTTGGAGTTCAGCAAAAAATGAAAGGTTCGGGCGCCCGGGTGAACTACCGGTACCCGTCCCTATCACATACCTTTCATTACCATTGACCAGAATTCGCGTCCTCGTTCCGATAGTCCTCATTCCGGGATCATTCTTCAGAAGACTGATCTCCCCGCACCCGCTGACACTGGTCTCCCTGAACGGGCCCAGCATAGCCTTGAACGAATAAATCGTCGATTTCACCGGGCTACTGCGGAGTTTATCCTCGCCATATAATTTTTGATGGCGCTCCGGGTGGTAACAAGGCGTGCAAATCCTATGTCTTCGAGGATTAACTGTTCGGCTGAATGTTTTGCGTTTTGCATTAACAACAACTTCAACGGGATTTCCCTGCATAAGGTCCCGTAAAAGGAGCCCCCACCATACGAAGCATTTGCATGAGTCGTCCCTATATATGTCAGATCAACGAGCCCGATATTCTCGTTCGGACATGGTTATAGCCGGGACGCCATTGATGTATACCTGTTTAACTTTTAAAAGCGCTTTTTCTCCGCAACCGGGATACTCAGCACGGCATAGGTGCAGGACACCGCACCAAAAATGCCGGTCGTTACCACGTTCACATCATGGGTGTTGACCGTCTCATCGCTGAGGATCTGCTGTTTGAACTCAGCAGTGGTCATTACTACCGCGTTACCGTTACGGATTTTTTAGTTATTTCGCTTATGGTCTTACTCATAATCTGGTATTATCAGTACGGCATTTTTTATTGTAACCTGGTTGGACCACCAGATTCAGACACGTGTACTGAATAATCGCACTATGCGGTGAAAAGATAGAAACCATTCGGTGAATGCCGGATACAATCAGGTTATTAACAGGCACGTAAGAGAGAGATCAGGCAGACAGCCTTGAGGTGAGGGAACCATAATCATTGATGCACGGGTGCGACCCCCGTTCAAGAGTCTTACACAGGTCCTGGCATCCGAGCCAGGGGCACGGCCATCGGTAAAACGCAGCCCGTTGGTGAGTGGGTATGACCGTACCCCTTCCATGACGCAGAAATCATGTGAACTTTTTATTGAGGAGATGGATGCAGCCGGAGAGGACAAAGGTATCCTCGTCGGCAGACAGGCCGGGCATCGTACTATCCTGAATGATGATATCGCTGAACTCCGTGACCGGTACCCCGACCGTTTTCCTGTTGCTCTGGCAGGCATCAATGGGGCGGACGTGGAGGCAGGGGTCCGTGAGATAGAGCGGACGCTTCAGGAGATGCATTTCAAGGGGATCGCCGTCGATCCCGGGTGGTGGGTCCCGCCGCGCTACGTGGATGATCCAAAAAATTATCCCCTCTACCAGAGATGCGCAGAGCTTGGGGGAGTGCTCTACCTTACCTGCAGCCTTATGCAGGGGCCGGATATCTCGTATGCCGAACCCTACCGCATCCAGCGGGTCGCAAATGCCTTTCCGACCCTACAGATTGTCGTTGTTCACGGTGCATTTCCCTATACGAGCGAGATGCTGGGGGTCATGATCGCCAATGCACCACTGGGGAACCTTTGGGTGATCCCTGATTTCTTCCAGTTCATCCCCGGATTCCCCGGTGCACAGGACTGGGTGGAGGCTGCCAATCACTTCCTGGGTGACCGGATCCTCTATGCCTCGTCATACCCGGTACGACCCCTGGGCCAGAGCCTTACCGAGTTCCGGCGATTCTCCTATAAACCCGGGGTGCTTGAAAACCTCCTTGGAGGGAATGCGGCAACCCTGTTTGGCATACGATGAGAGTGTGACACGGTTGACCCACAGGGACGAGAAAATAAAAGCGGAACTGCTCTCCATCGGGACCATAGATATCGAAGAATCCCTGCTGCCCCCCCGCCGGACATCAACGGCGGGTCCTGGAATGGGGCTCCAGTCCATCTTCTTCAACTCTGGCGGTCTTCGCGTCAGGCTGGAGGTGAATGGGAATTCCCCCATGAGAATGGTTCGGAAAAACGATCATGTCGTGATTGTCCGTGACCACCAGGAGGTCGCTGAGGGGAATATCGAGGAGATAATCGCCCACTGCCCCGACCAGGTCTACATCACCGTCAGTGAACGGTGCATCTATAACTGCCAGTTCTGCTCCGTACCCAAGTCCCAGGGGAAAATCAAATCTAAGGACGAGATCCTTGCAATCGTGGAGAAAGCACGGACAAACGGGAAATTGAAAGTCATCTCCCTGACCTCCGGAATTGCAGTATCACCCGATGATGAAATTAACAGGGTGGTGGAAATCGTCAAAGCCCTCGCCCCCTATAAGGTTCCAATCGGCGTAGCGGTTCACCCGGCAGAGAATTCATCACGGAAACTGAAGGATGCAGGCGTCACAGAGGTGAAATATAGTGTCGAGACCATGGACCAGGAGATCTTTGACCGTGTGTGCAGGGGGAGAAAAGGGCATACCCTGCAGTTTATACTGGAATCGTTGCGCGAAGCGGTGGAGATTTTTGGGAAAAACCGTGTTTCTTCCAATATTATCATCGGACTTGGTGAGACGGATGAATGTGTCCGCAAGGGGATGGAGTACCTGGCGAAGATAGGAGTTATCCCGGTACTTCGCCCCATCTCTATCTCTCCATCCCGGAAAGAGGAGCTGAAAACAGCCACACGGCCGAGTCCTGAACGGCTCCTGAAATTGACAAAAATGACCCGGGAGATCCTTAAGAACTATGATCTCCATGTCGACCAGTCACAGACTATGTGCCTTGCATGCACCGGTTGTGATCTCACCCCGTGATGAGTGAATTTTTCTCTCTCCGCGAATGAAACATTCGGTGTTTAATTGCAATCAATACATGAAATATAACGGTCAATATCGGTTTTTGGGCGCATCGGGAGACACCGGAAGTGTGACCCCCACCCTTTTGGCTTGGTGGGGAGGAGAAACGAGATATGTCCGGGGATCCAGTCTTCCAAGGTCGACCGTTTGTCGGTAGGGAGATCCGCCAGAAAATCGCGCTGGCCAATGACTTCCAGGGAAGGCTACCTCGGGATGTCGAAAAAGAACCAGGACCATCTCGTGGACAATATCGTTGATCCGATCTCGCATGCAAAAAAGGAAATCAAGAAACGAAGGGTAAAAAATCTCACAAAGGCGGACACAGATCTCGGTAAACGCGTGAAAAACGGACTGAAACTTTGAGGCGTGCAGAAAACAGTCCGCGTATTATTTCGTAGAACATCTCGCTCGGGTGCCATCACTTAGTGTTCTGTACCTGAATAAAAGTGCGAGGGGAGGGAGTCGAACCCGCGAACCCCTTCGGGAACAGATCTTGAGTCTTATGCCATCCAACGGCACTATATACCGAAAAAACACATGTCTATTTTAGAGGAGCGGGCAATGAAGGAACTTGATCGGTTGAAAAAAATAGATCCAGTAAATAGCGCTTATTTGGTTAATTATGCACGATACCTGAAACTGAAGAACCTCAGTCCCAAAACTGTCGAACTGAAATTATGGAGGGTCTACATATTCCTGTTATACAACAAATTCCAGGATATTAAAGCAATTTTACCATCGGATGTTGAAGATTACGTTCTAGAACGGAAAGAAAAGGTCAGCCCCTTTACACTTCAGGGTGATATTCTCGAATTGAAACTATTCTTAAAATGGTTCCTGCCCGATAAAGTGGACCAACTGATCACCTTCAAGATCCAGAAGCCGAAACGAAAACTCCCCGTAGATCAACTGATCACCCGGGAAGATATTCAGAAG
>JAPKXR010000220.1 GCA_026394715.1 Methanomicrobiales archaeon
GGGATCTCTCCCTTGCTGATACGGTCAACATACTCAGCAGCGACATTGAGTGGTCCGATGACAGCATCAAGTGTCCCATTCACGCCTTCGACGATCTTGCGGTAATCTCCCAGGTGTTTTGTTGCATCTGCCCTGGTATCGAGTTTGCCTTCGACGGCAGCCTTTGCAAGCAGGTTGGCATCTGCAACGAGCCCGTTGATCGCGTCGATGCAGGCATTTAAGTTGTTCTTGATCTCGTTGAAGTCGCCGTTGTACTTGTCGGTGATCTTCGCCGGTATCTCGCCCTTGCTAATCCGGTCAACATATTCAGCAGCTACATTGAGTGGTCCGATGACAGCATCGAGGCAATCGTCGACGCCCTGGACAATCTTGCGGTAATCTCCCAGGTGTTTTGTTGCATCTGCCCTGGTATCGAGTTTGCCTTCGACGGCAGCCTTTGCAAGCAGGTTGGCGTCAGCAACGAGCCCGTTGATCGCGTCGATGCAGGCGTTTAAGTTATTCTTGATCTCATTGAAGTCACCATTGTACTTGTCGGTGATCTTCGCCGGAATCTCACCCTTGCTGATACGGTCAACGTACTCGGCGGCCACATTGAGCGGCCCGATAACTGAGTCGAGGCAGTTATTCACACCGACAACGATCTTTTTATAGTCGCCCAGGTGTTTTGTTGCATCTGCCCGGGTCTCAAGTTTTCCTTCGATCGCAGCCTTTTCGAGCATCCCTGCGTCAGCAACGAGACCATTGATAGCGTCGATGCAGTTGTTTAAATTGTTCTTGATCTCGTTGAAGTCCCCGTTGTACTTGTCGGTGATCTTCGCCGGGATCTCACCCTTGCTGATGCGGTCAACGTACTCGGCTGCAACATTGAGAGGCCCGATGACGGCATCGAGGGTACTATTCACACCTTCGACGATCTTGCGGTAATCCCCCTGGTGTTTGGTTGCATCAGCGCGTGTATCGAGTTTTCCTTCGACCGCGGCCTTTGAGAGCATGTTGGCGTCGGTGGTCAATCCCCGGATTGCGCCAAGGCATTGGACTAATGCAGGGACAAGTTTGTCGTTCTCTGATCGGCGCCCTATTTCTTTATACTCTTCATATTCACTGAGATCACCCTCACTGATTTTGATAATAGTGCTTGCGACATGATTGACCCGGTCCCGGACCTGGTTTACTCCGGTTGCTGCATCTGCGGCAAGCCCCTCGTAATGTCCCTCAATTTTTGTGGTATGGTCATTTGCTGCCATCCTGGTAAGGACCGGGACGGCTTCCTCGAGGAAATTGTTCAGATTGTCAAACTGGGCCCTGATATCAGCCTGCGCATCTGTATCCCCATTGAATGCCTTATCAAGTAGTGTGTTCGTATCCATAGAATTCACTTCAGTCTCTTCTTGCATCCCTTGTGCACCTTCTTTTGTAAGCCTGGATTTCTTCCTGGGAGTTCCGGACTTTGCCCCCGTATTCCCACGAATCTCTTCTGAATCTGCCATTTTATAGAACCACCTTGTAACCTTTTGTAATCCATAATATACGGGAAAACTGGGATTCGTGCGCCCCCTTCTAATAACTGTTTCTCCCGAAGGATTCGCTTCCTGCACCCAAATTCGTGAAAATCACGGGGCTGGTACGAATATCAGCTGCCGCATCACGTTGAATCAACTTTCTATCTCCATAATAATAAAAGCTGGTGTATGCAGTGCAAGGATGCCAATCTATTTGATCGTTCGATCAAATGGGTAACAGTACCCAGACTTTTCCCGGATCAAATCAATTACCTGTAAAAAATTTCATTCACGAAGGTAAAATTTATCGGGTCTGTGAACGGATAACCGCCAAATCGTCCGGCAACGGGACCCATGCAATGTCTGTTCTTCCTTCGCAGAAACATGGGAGGAAATTGTATCCCGGTCACGGGGTGATCGTACTCTCCCTGACACGGAGGAGAGATTCGGCAAGGGCCTGGTTACACCCTTCAGTCTTTGGCGCACCATGGCCGAAATAAATAGTCCTGATATTTTTACGACAGATCCGTTCAAGCGCCTGCACAAAAGCTACGGAATAGGTGTCTCCTGCAAACCGGATAATAACCGGCGTATCCCCGGCAAAAAGGGCACCTTCTTCTTTGCAAAACAGGCAGATTGAGTCACTTGAATGCCCGGGGATATGAATTACCTCGAAGTTACGGTCTCCGGCAATGAATTCATCCCCATCCCGGAGAATACTATCGACACCGGCCAGGTTGGGTGAAAAGGCACATACCCGCGGATGGTACCGTTCGACAATCGCCGCGAGCATACTGGTATGGTCGTAATGGTTGTGCGTGATAATGACCTGTTCCACTGCGCGCTTCCCTACACCGGTTGATTCATTGGGGAGGACCTCGAGAACTTTTGGGTCTCTTCCCACATCAATCAGCGTATTCACGTCTGATATGGAGTTATTTGTTCCCGTCACCAGGTACACATTTGACGTATACACGTCGCTGTTCGGGGTTAAGTTCTTGATTTTTATCGGCCCACCTTCTTCTTTTTGAAAACCTGGGCATCGGTAAACAGCTGCTCAAACATCCCATCCAGTTCAGGCGGCATCTTCTGCGTATGTTCATGCAGGAGGACACCATCATCCGAAAGAGCGTGGTAAAACATGGTGAGGACCCGTACGCGTTCCTCGTCCGTGAAATGGAGCAGGACATTCTTACAGACAATGAGCTTGACCCCGGTGGCAACCGGGTCATAAGTCAGGAGGTCATGACGATGAAATTCCACCGCTGCCCGCATTTCGCTTGATATTATTGAGTATTCCGGTTCATCGGGGTCAGGGCTGAAGTACCGCTCGTACATATCCGGTGGGAGTCGCTGGAGATCACTGGTGGAGTAACGCCCGGCAGCAATAGTCTTTCCAAAATTATTGGATATATCAATATCTGTCGCTAATATTTTGATATTCCGAAACTGGTGGTGGCCAAGCCGTTCGCGGAGAAGGATCGCGATCGTGTAGGGTTCCGGTCCCATTGCAGACCCGGCACTCCAGATCTGGACGCGTGAAGAACTGATAATCGATGGCAGCAGGTAATCAACTGCCCGCTCCAGCGGCTGGCGGTCTCTGAAAAAATATGTAAATGCCATTGTGTCCGTTCCTGTCGTGTACTATCTGACCGATATGGATTTAAAACCAGATATCTGGATACCGCTCCGGCAATTATAACAGGCACCAGCGGCCCCCGGGATAGTGGATTTATCCCCTGGGGGGGACGTTATCGTACTGCCGGTAGAGATCAGGAGCGGTATCATGCAGGGTTATGCAGACGTTGCTTGATCAGAACATATAGATCCTCCTTTATACATTGGTTACACATCAAAATAGAGACCGATCGGAATCTGGTCGATGGAATGGACCCCCGGGTCTGCCACATCCTCTTTGGGACCGTCATCTCAAACCGTGCTTCCTTGCCCGACTCCCAGTTTTCGTGGAGGGTAATGCCGGTTATGTCAAGAATTTCCCGGGAAAGGGCTAACCCAAGCCCGGTGTTCTTCCCAAAGCCCCGGTCAAAAATCTTCTTCTTCTTTTCAGCCGGTACACCAACGTCATTGTCCTCGCACACGATCAGGTGGTAATCACCGGATTCCAGGGCAGAGAACCGGATGGTCGTGATCTTCCCACCGTGTAACCCGCCGCGTTATCCATCAGGTTGAAACAGACCCAGGCAATCGGCGGGTCAGCGAACACTTGTGTCCCAGGGGTGGGAGTTCTTCACTGCGACCTGTTGACGCCGTATACGGGGTCCATACCATTTTCCATTTCATGGATTTCATATCCAGGGCAAAAGTACTTTTTTAATCTCCTACCTCCAATACCTCATCTCAATGGAGGAAAGATGGAGAAAGACATAATTGTAGAGAAGATGGCAATGTCTTCTCTTCATTGCCCTCATTACGGGTTGCATACCTGTATGGATCATTTCTCCACCGCGATGATTTCGAAGATATTGATAGTGCACACCTCATCGATGACTTGACCGGAGATGGACAGGTACTGGAATTTGAGGCAAAAATCGGGGATATCCTTGAAGAAGCGCTTGGATTTAGCCATGAGTGCGACATCCGGGTCCTCAATGAGCAGCCGGTCTGGTTCAAACATGTGGTAATCAGTACCGGCCTGCCACTCTATGTACGGATCGAGGATGACCGTATTGACTTTGAAACACAGGTGCTGGTCGAATACCTGGATCTGAAATCCATGTACGACCTATTTGACCGTGAATATCCTGCACAGGTTTAACATGCGGATTCTGGCTCAATTACAGACACTGACCGAGGCGCTTTCAAACGTGGCAGCGCTATTTGCAGGAGGTCACGTTTGAAAAATTTGATTGTGTCCCATGATCAGCTAAGATAATCATCTCAGGGATGATCTCACGGGTTGTCAAAACCTAAAAGGAGACCAACCCCTATGGAAATCAATGTTTAAATAGAAGTAAATGTTTGCGTTCCTGATGATTCAGCAGTGCCAAGATCATACTGCGCCTGTCGGAACCATTCGCCGGAATCATTGGTCATTAATGAAAAGCTTCAACTTTTTTTCAATTCTTTCGTAGGTTGTCAGATGAATATATTGTTTCATCCCGCACGTGCCTCAACAACGGGAAATCTCCTTATCAGTCAACCCATACACCTCATACACCAGCCTATTGACTTGCCTGACAGTTGCATTGATTTTGCACCTGGTAATTTTACATTCCTGGTCAGGCCACTCACCCGTTGCGAGCATCGGGCCGTTATGATCTGTCAATCATTCTCCCTTTAATTATCGTAAATCAGATGATGAGATACCAGGTAATTCCAGTACCAATTTTCCGATTACGGTGATGTCCAGGGAGAACTGCCCGGGGTCCGGCGCAGTATGGTTTATATCACATCGGTTTGCCGCCAGATCCCCTTTGGCACCGTCATCTCGAACCGTGCACCCTGCCCCGGCTCTCCGGTCTCGGTGATTGCAACGCCTGACAGGGTGAAAAATTCATGCACAAAGAATAAGCTGAATTTCCCTTCTCCTGCGACAACCCTGCTAAAAATACGTGCCTTTTCCTCCGCAGGGATGCCCGCACCATCATCTTCGCAGACGATCGTGATACCTTCACGGGTCTTACGACATGAAAAGGAGACGCAGGTAGTTTTTTTACCATGTGTTATTGCATTATCTACAAATATCTGAAATACCCGGGATATTAAGGGGTCTGAATGAATAAAAAGCCCTTTGATACCGTTCTTTATGGTTATCGAATGGTCGGGCGGCAGGATAATTCCCTGGATAATCTTTTCCACGTCAAGCCACTCGGGCTGATCGAACCCCATTTTCTGGTAATTCTTCGTATTTTTGATCAGGTTATGGATATTTTCCAGGACGGTGTTTTCTTTATCGTACAAGACCCCCCGTTCATCATCGGTCTTTGCCTTCCGGATAAGACCTAAAAAGCCCCGGAGTGCCGTAACTTTGTTCTGGATATCCTGGTAAGCCACATCGTTCATGAGCGACAACTTGGCGTTCGTCAGGAGCATGATCTCTTCCACCCGTTTTCGCTCTGCATTTTCGTCCTGGAGTTTCCTGACCATTTCAGCAAGTTCTTCCGTCCGCTCCCGGACCCTTACTTCGAGGTCGTGGTTCAGCTTTTTGATCTCCTCTTCCAGCTTGAGCCGTTCGGTAATATCAAGAACAATCCCCCGGAACCCGGTAACCTGGTCTTCCTGGTAAATCAGTGATGTAAACACAATGGCCCGCATCAGGCTGCCATCAAGTCTTTTTAACGTATAGGTCTCTCCAAGAGACGGGCCACCAGACAGCACTGCTGCCAGTCCCCGCTCCATCATCCCGATATTTTCCGGGGATAAATAGTACCGGATAGTAGTGCCCCGGGCGATCCGATCTTCGGTAACCCCGAATATTTCAACGCCGGTCTTATTCACATACAGAAGATTTCCGGTGGTGTCCATCTCGAAGATGATCAGCGGCATGTTCTCCGCAAGTCCCCGGAACCGTGCCTCACTCACCTGTACCTTCGCCTGCGTCTGTTCGATCGTCTCCAACATTCGGTTTATCTCGGCTGCAAGCCCGGAGAGTTCGTCGTCACCTTCGATCTTCACATGCTCCGTAGCACTTCCTGACCTACCGATCGTGTACACCTGGTGAGCCAGTGATTTCATTCGTTCAAGAAGGAACCGGTCCAGCAGGATAATTACCACAAGCCCGAGGAACACCCCGCTCAAAATGATGATCAGGAGGACCTGCAACGTGGTATTCAATCCCTGCCGGTAGATATCGCGGGGTTCCGTAATCTGGAGGATAAGCCCGTCATTTCCATAAATATCGGGAATAAATGCATATCCGGTAATCTGATCCGCATTCAGCTGCCGGATAATTCCGGGTGCGGCCCCGTTGTTCTCCCGGATACGCATCACAAGATCTGGTGACAATGCCGGGTCGTCGGTACGGGTGAAAGCAAGACTGGGGCGTGTGAGTTCGGCAAGCTTCGATATTTCAGCCCTGTTGAGGTACCGCCCCATGATCACGACACCCTTTGGGGTGCCGGTAAAATTGGAATGGAGGATGGGTTGTGATACAACAAGCATCGGATCATTCGGCAGCATCAAAATTCCCGATGTTACACGGTGGGGGTCCGACATGTTCATCAGGGGGTTTTTTGGGTCCAGTTGTCCGGAAAAGAAAGCGGGGACCGGGACCATCACCTTCTCGCCGGGATCATATGCACCCGAAAAAAGGATTTCCCCCCTGGTATTGGTAAGGACAATAAGGTTCAGGTTGAGATTATCGAAGCCGTACGGCTGGAGATTTGAGTTGATGTAGTTCGGATCATTCCCGTTTACAAAATCAACCGTGTCATCCCAGGGCCCCCAGTCCCTTGCGATTGACGACATGGAAAAAAGTTCGTCATCCAGTTTGCTGACCGCCTGGTCGAGGTCCTTTTCGATATACTGCTCTTCAAGAGCGCTGTAACTTGCCAGGAGTATGGTGGAAAAAAATATGCTGACTACTACAAGGACCGATATGAGCAGGACTACGAAAACCAACAGTGTTTTTTTCTGGAGTTTCATGGGCGTCGCACAGCAGTTCTCCGTTTCGATTGGACCTATAAATAGTATGTGATTTTAAAAACAGGACTAAAAAAAAGGGGGGAAAGCGGACATTTCTGCCCGGGCCTGTATGGACGGGGGTCAGAAATTTCATCTTCCATTCCGGCCTTTTTTCTGGTTACGGAATGTAATTCTGATGACACGCCGTAAACGACCGGTTATTCCGGTCCCTCACCGATCAACGAACCGCCACGCCCCCTTCGGCACCGTCATCTCGAACCGTGCCCCTTTCCCCGGCTCACCAGTCTCGATGATCGTGATCCCGGTAATGGAGAGTATCTCCCGTGATAATGCTAAGCCAAGCCCGGTGTTCTTCCCAAAGCCACGGTCGAAGATCCGCTCCTTCTCCGCTGCAACGATACCATCACCATCGTCTTCGCAGACTACGATATGTTCACCATCACGTACCTCAACAAAAAACCGGATGGTCGTGATCTTTCCGCCGTACCGCACCGCGTTATCCATCAGGTTGTAACAGACCTTGACAACAAGCGGGTCGGCAAACACTTCCGTTCCAGCAGGGAGCTCATTCGTAACAATGATCCGTCCAAGCGGGGCCTGTGTTGCTGCAGTGTCTACAAGTGAGCGGGTGTCCTGCCATGCAGGGGCCTGGACCCCGATGCTCTCGTATTCTTTCGTGAACTGGACCATCGCGGCGATCCGATTGGCAGCGGTTGCAATCGTCTGGAAATATGCATTGAGTGACGTATCATGCTCCTCACTTTCCAGCATATCCAGGTAGCCCATCAGCACCGTCAGCTGGTTGTTGATGTCATGCCGGGTGATGCTGGAGAGAAGGTTGAGTTTCTTGTTCGCCGTGGCGAGCGACGTTGAGAATTGCATGAGTTCCTGCTCATGGTAATCCCTCTCAATTTCGAGTTCTGTGCGCTCGGTACTATCTAAAAATGTCACTACCGACCCTACAACCCGACCGTCATGGAGTTGCGGGTACGACCAGTACTCAGCAGAAAACGAAGTGCCGTCAGAACGCCAGAGCACCTCGTCGTCCACGTGCGTAGCTTCTCAACGCCTGGAAAATACGGCAACTTTCAACGGGGAAGTACGTTCCGTCCGCTTGCTTTGCGTGGATCAGCCAATGCATGTTCCTGCCAAGCAGTTCGTCCTGGTGCGTGTATCCAAGCAGATGAAGGCAGGAATTGTTGCAGAACGTGCAGTTACCATGGATATCAAGGCCGTATATCGCCTCAGCTGCGGAATTCAGCAGGAGACTGATCTTTTCATGGCTCTCCCGCAACGCTTCCTCTGCCTTCTTCTGCCCGGTGATATCCCAGTTCGTGCCGATCATGCGCAGGGGCATACCTTCGGTATCGCGTTGCACAAGGGCAAGAGCCCGGATATTGCGGGTACTGCCATCCGGCAGGAGAATACGGAACTCGGTGTCGAACTCCTTCTCTCCGCGTAACGCCATCTGGGTTTCTGCGTCACGCCTCACCCGGTCATCCGGGTGGACCCCTGCCTGCCATGCTTCATCGGCACCGCCGGACTGTTCCCGCATGATCCCGTAGAGGGCAAACATCTGGTCATCCCAGGTCAGGATGTTATTGACGAGGTCCAGGTCCCATACGCCTACACCGCCCGCCCGTGTAGCGAGTGACAGGCGGTCACTGAGCTGGACAAGTGCCTCCTCCGCCCGTTTGCGTTCAGAGATATCGGCGAGCAGGATAAGGACAGCGGGTTGGTCATTAAAGTGTAGTGGAGCACCTTTTGATATAACCGTTATGTGCTGCCCTGTTTTTGTGATGAACTCAACCTCCAGGGATGCTCCCCTGCCCGAAGAGAAACGTTCCTGGATGGCTACCGCAATTTCCGCATGCTGGTGCGGGACCACGTACGTGATGATATCAGTCCCCAGCATCTCTTTCGCTGAGTATCCAAGGATTGTTGTGGCTGCCGGGTTCACGTACCGTATCTTCCGGTCATGATCATAGACCAGGACCAGGTTTGGCATATTCTCTACCAGTCCCCGGTTAAACTCCTCGCTCTCCTTGAGCGCTTCTTCCGCCCGTATCCTGACAATGGATAAGTAAGTGATAACACCGGCAACGAGGATAAATATCAGCACCCGTATGAAGGCACCTTCAAGCACGACGAAGTCTTGTGAGAAACAGGCCATCAGGACAAAATAGCCGCACGCGAGCAGCACCGAGAAGATAAAACCCCGCTTGACGTAATACACGCACGCGAGAATGATAGGGATATAGAACAGGTTCTGGAAGATGGTAAGCCAGCCGGAGAGCAGGGAGATAATGCTCACGATAAAGATGGCGAGGGTCAGGACGGCAATGAGAATTAAGGGCAGCCACCCTTTCTCCGGGGCAGGGACCGTGGGCAGTACCGTCATGGTCTGTTCCCGTACACGTCATTCGTACCCGTCCCTGCCATTCTCCACGCTCCCTTCGGCACCGTCATCTCAAACCGTGCTCCTTTGCCCGGCTCGCCGGTCTCGATGATCGTGATGCCGGTAATATCAAGAATTTCCCGTACAAAAATGAGGCTTTTCATCGACGCCCGGGTCCCATCCCCGCGTAAAAAGATCTGCTCCTTCTTCTCCTGTGGAATACCGATACCGTCATCTTCAAAGACGATCGTTGCCCCTTCGTGAGTGACCGTGTGCCAGACCCGGACCATGGTGACATGGCCCCCGTGTTTCACCGAATTCTCGAATAGACGCTGGCATGCCCTTTCCAGCAGGGGATCGGCAAAGATCTCGAGGCTGCCCGTTTCAATATGGTGCTGAATTTCGCCAAAGGAGATATGGGAGAGCCCAAACAACAGTACCATATTCACGTTCTGCCATTTTGGGGGTTTTTCTCCCATGTCCTGGTAATCCTTCGAATATTCAATGGTCTCGTGGATCAACCGGACCGCATGATTACCTTTTTCCAGGGTGTCGATGATATGGTCCTGCCCGGCTAACTGATTTTTTGTCAGTTCAAGGTAGCTGCTCAGGACAAAGAGGTGGTTGGTTAAGTCTTTCCGTGTCAGCTGGGAGAGCACATTGAGTTTCTGGTTCACCCTCTGAAGGGTGTATTCCGCCCGCCTGCGCTCGGTGATGTCCTGGATGATACCCATAACCTTGAGCGGGTTTGCCTGCGCATCTGTTTCGAGCCGGGCGATGGAATGTACCACCCGTTGGGAAGAACCATCCCGGGGATTTATGGTTATCTCAATATCATAGTCTCTTTTGCTATTGAGGAACTCTACAAATGCGTGATGAACCCGTTCCCGATCTTCCACACAGGCTTCGATATCGCCAAGGGAATGGTACCCTGAGGTGGGTGGGAATCCATAGATACGAAGCGCTTCCCCGGAACCCCAGATTTTACCCGACTCAAAGGAATATTCCCAGGAGCCTATCTGACCGATCTTCTGTGTCATCAACAGCCGGTCTTCACTTAACCGGAGGGTCAGTTCCTGCCGGGTAAGGTCAGTTACATTGGCCCGGAGTTCCTCATCTGTTGCGGTCAGTTCCTCATAGGCTGCATGAAGTTCTTCGGTATTTTTGCGCAGCGCTTCCTCGGCCACTTTGCGTTCAGTGATATCGCGGGCGATACCATAAAAACCAACGGTCTTGCCGACGTCGTCCTTAAAAGGAACGGCACTTGTGGTGTGCCAATGCCATGTCCCGTCGGTGTGCTGTACGCGGTACTCGATGCCCCCTTGTCGTTGTCCTGTCCCGATCGCGGACTGGAGGAATATCATGCATCCGGAAAGATCATCCGGATGGACAAATTTCTGGAATGGTTGCCCCACTACGTGTGATACCGGGTGCCCCAGTAACGTTGTCCAGGCAGGTGAAACGAAGGTGAATACTCCCTCTGCCGTGATCGTATAGATAATATCGTGGCTGTTATCGACCAGGTCGCGGTACTTTTCCTCGCTCTCATGCAAGGCCGCCTGGGTAGCCAGGAGTTCGGAAACCCTGGCCTCAACCTCTGCCGTCCGCACCCGCAACCGGGCGGCCATGTTGTTGAACGCGTTGGCGAGGACACCCAGTTCACCGTCCTGTTCAGGCACATGGACATCCAGGTCTCCGGACGCAATCCGGTCCGCCGTCCTGCTCATGGCGACAATGGGTCCTGACAGGTCCCGCGCAACGATAAAAATGATGCCGCCGATAACCAGGATTGAGAGTAACCCAATCAGCAGCAGGAAACTCCCCAGTTGTACCATCCCTGCAAGCATCTCGTCGGTGGGGGCGACCACGACCATGCTCCAGTTACCCGTCTGTATCGGACTGTAAAACATGACCACGTTTTTTCCGGTGAACGGGTCAGCCATCCCGGCATATCCTTCTTTACCCGCCCGGATATCTGCGGCCATTGCCGCCAGGTCGGGGTTATTCTTTTCCCGGCTCAGCTCATCAAGGGACATCCTGCCGATGTACTCCTTCTTAGGGGATGAGACGAAAATTCCGGTGTTACTGACAAGGAACGCATAGCCGGTGTCAAAAACTTTCACCTGGCCAACGGTCCGGTCAATACGTTCCAGGGCAACATCTATCCCGACAGTACCGGCGAACGTTCCATTTTTTATGATCGGAGTGATATATGAAGTCATCAGCACATTCTCGTAGAGAAGGGGCTCCATGACGATCTCTTGCTGTGTTCGTTTCGGGACCGTGTACCAGTCAGAGGTCTCGATATCCACAACGGGAATGAGCGATTCGGTACCGTTCAGCCGGTTCCAGTAGGACGTAAACCGCCCGGTTGCGGTATGACCGGGTGTATTGGCATACCCGGCATCATGCCCATCGAATGCTCCCGGCTCGAAAATAACACCAATGCCGATCGCTTCCGGGTTATCCCGGAGCAGGGTATGCTGGACATTGAGCACCCCGTCCCTTGTCATCCCGGTATCCTGGTCAAGGAACATTGAGAAGGTCCGGGATTTTGCAAGGTTATCGGACATCCCGGTATTGAACTCCTGGGCATACGCCCGGGCAGCGGTGAGCGTATCATCGTATGCCACATCCTTCTGCGCAACACTTGCGAGCTGGAGCGAGAAGATCGTTGCGATGGCCAGGACTACAATGATTGCAGGAATGAGAAGAAGGATCATTCGTGTCCTGATCGTCCATTTTTTCAAATTTGATCGTCTCCTGGTGATAGGCAGATTATATGGTCCCCAGGTGGAATATCCGGCAGATTACCGGGACCATTCTCTCCATCCTGGCCACAAAGGATTTTAGAAATTATAGGAGGCAACGGGATCGTTTGCGTCCCTCTACCGGGAATTTCCTGATAGTGACCTACTGTTACATGCGTTAAAAAACTATTAATACATTGCATCGATGGACACCGGAACAGCACGGCACTATTTTTTTCACTTGGACTGGCGAATTCAAAACGAAGGGTCTTGGGTTGAAAACTTAACGGCCGGAAAACAGGTCCATATACAATAGTAAGGGATAGGCCGCCTGTGAATCACGTCAAACTGTCGGAAGGCTGGTCCCGGAGCATTATGGAATGAGATGGTTCTGCCCATTTTAGCGGCGTTGACTGTTCACCGCCTACCCCATGTATAGCGTGAATGTGTAGAGTGCCCTCCGATATATCTTTTCCAAACGGTCCTTTTCCTGGAAGGGTTAGGATTTTTTTAACATACTGGCAACGGTTAGCCATATCCCTGTCGTTCCCAATAGCCGGGTAAGACCAGGGGAGTGGGACTCGGCCACCACCAGATCAATTCCGGTAACCGCAACATGACTTCATTTCCCGAATAATCACTTGTGTAGCAATAATCGTTTATGTTTTTTTTGTGGCGGGGGGTTTTTTGGCAGGAGCAATTTTTTTGTACCCGGATTTTGCGTTCCCGGTCAACCTTGAATGGTTTCCCAGCTTCGGCACCTATAAACGGTAACGGGACCAACCTGGGCGAGGAGGCTCCATGAAAACGGTCTCTATGTATCATTCGGGGCTTCCCGAATCCGATCATGAAACAACGGGGAATTGAAACGGGAAACGGTAATACCTGCAGAGTCAAAAAGGGCACAGGGAAAATAAAGCCTAAATACGGGTTTAATCCGGGGAAAATCATCCTTAATAGCCATATTTTGCAACCAAAACCAAACGGGGTTAAATACGGGCGATTTAAACGAACAGGAGCGGGGGAGATCAGTTTTTGTTGAGCCATTCATACCTGAATAAAAAAAGAGTCTCTATCATTCGGGCGTATACTGAGTTATTTTCTCCCAGGTTTCGTTGGTACACCAAACGGCTGATAAACCAATCAATAAAACCAAAAACGGGTTATTAACCTTTGCGTTCCTTTTCATATGAGATGGAAAATATCCTGGTGCAGCCTTTAACGTCCTGGAAATATATCCAATATCGAAATTTGGGTTGAAAACATAACGCAACGATGAAGTTGAACAGGAAGAAGATTCTATTGGATAACACGCAAGGAAGAGGGACCAATAATCATCAGGTGTCCAGTTAGCAATGAGCAGATACTTGGTCAGGAACGTGCAAGTTCCGTCTGGTGCGGTTACCGCTGTTCCTTTGCCGGCTGGATGAGTGTCGGTACCTCTGTAGTCTCCCATGTAGCGATCCCCCTTGTTTATTACATTTTTCCCGCATGAACTAAAGGACTCTCGTTCTGGAATTTTTTACCGGTAGAGTGTCCCCTTGACCCCTGTATTTTTCATGATACAACGCATTAAAAATGGATTCTATGACGAATGAAATGACATATATGAAATAAGATAGAATGAAAACAGACGAACAAACGGGTATTTGAGAATTCGAATGAAAAATATAAAGATAACATAATACACCGAAAACAACGGTGTTGAAAAGGCAAAAATGCGGGATAAAAGATTTATTGCAGAACACCGGGGCGGACCCCTGAAAAAAGAACAACACTTCCAGTTACTACAATGGGCCTGTGACTGTGCGGAGAATGTATTGCCTCTCTTCGGTGAAATAACCGATGAACGGCTGACAAATGCACTACATGTGGCGAAAGAATGGAAGTGCGGAAATGCTTCAGTCGGCGACGCGATAACAGCTTCAGTAGCAGCACATGCTGCGGCAAGAGAATCTTCTCATTCAACTAAAATTGCGGTAGCCCGTTCCGTTGGACAGGCCGTCGCAACGGCACACATGGCGGACCATTCATTAGGAGCAGCGTGGTAT
This sequence comes from Methanomicrobiales archaeon, assembly GCA_026394715.1. Taxonomy (GTDB): domain Archaea; phylum Halobacteriota; class Methanomicrobia; order Methanomicrobiales; family Methanospirillaceae; genus CAIKOD01. The sequence continues at coordinate 14,303 of JAPKXR010000220.1, forward strand.
GCGTTGAAAGCCATAAAAAATGCAGGCAAATCAACCGATGCAGAAAGGAGATGGCAGATTGAACAATTGCCGCCAGGGATTAAGGATCTTATCCTGACTGCAAGGAGAAGCAGAAAGATTTAAAAGAAATATTAACCTTGATTCTTTTTATTATCCATTCCACCGGACCAGTATGGTGTACTTATACCCAAACCTGATCAACGGTTAACTCACCTAAAGGAGACAAGACCATTTCGCACACCACCACAAGCCACAAGGAAGGTGTGGCCATCATTGCACTCTTCGGCCGTATCGATGCCACGGCAGTACCGCAACTGGAGAAGGAAATATTTACCCTGATGGAAGGAGGGCAGCGTAAAATTCTCCTGGATTTCTCAGAAGCGACCTATATCAACAGCGGCGGACTGCGGGTGCTCATTTCCACGGCAAAGAAGCTCAAAGGCCAGGGAGACCTGTTCGGGCTCTGCGGCCTTACCGACGAGGTATATAAAATCCTGCAACTTGTGGGATTCACCACAATTTTAACCCTATTCTCATCGGTTGGGGACGCACTTGACAGAACAATGTGACCTGCTCGAAAACCAGCACTGGCAGCCGGTCCCCGGTAATGAACACGCAGAAATCTTCCCCTGTATCAGGAAAGTAGATACAAACTCCTCGAATTCATATATTATTTCCACCCCGTCCCAGATCATCTTAATCGATCCCGGCGGTTCCATGGAGCAGATGGACCTGCTCGCAACGGAAATTGAGCGGGTCCGGGCGGCAAAACCAAGGCCGGTGTATATTTACCTGACCCATACACATGTTGACCATTTTGTCGTGATGCAGTCTCACCCGTTCTTTTCGGGACCGGGGCGGGCCATCATTGCGGCCCATGCTGCCGGGGCCGCAAGCCTTGAGGCGGCTGATACCGCCACGACCCAGGCAGACATGTTCCAGGTCAAGCTCAGTCCAATGCACGTTTCAATCCAGCTGTTCGCCCCGCACCCCGGATCTGATACCGGTTTTTTTGAGATATGCCCGCTTGCTGCTCCTTTCGTCCGGGTCCGGGATGGTGACAAAAAGATAGGTGACAACCTCATCCTGAAGCGCCAGGTCGTATTTTCCGGGCCGATTGACAGGATAGAGGTCTATTCTCTCCCGGGCCACAGCCGTGACAGCATCTGTATCCGGGTCGGGGGCCTGCTTTTCATCGGCGACCTGCAGGTTGCAGCAAGCCCGGGAGTTGCCGGTATTCGTGGGTGGAGCCAGCAGGAACTCCTTTTATCCCTACAGAAAGTCCGCTGGCTCCTGGAAAATGAAGAGATCATGATCTGCTGCCCGGGACACGGACGGCCGATATCTTCTGCGAGTGCTGATGCCGTCTTCGCCACGATGGAGAAGGAGACCTGTTTCCTTGCGGATGTCCGGGAGATCAATCCCGGGTGGGCGAAGCAGACCGCAGAGTATGCAAACGACCTGATGAACCGGGTAGCCGAGACGTTCACCATCATGGCAGGGAGGTGTTACCGTGCAGCCCATATCCTCGAAGAACTCGGGGAGACAGGGGAAGCTGAGAACCTATCGGGCCTGGTATGCCTGGAATCCATCGATTCGATCCTTGCTGATTTCCACCGGTTCAACGAGGACTACCATGCAGGAAATCAGCGGGACGTCCACCTCGCCATGAAAGCCGGACAGATCACGGCAAAGCTCGAAACCGTGTACCGGGCCGGCCAGCTTGACCTGGTCATCGGCCCCCACCTCGTAAAACGTGCAGAAAGACTTCTTTCAGATTATATGACCTTATTCCGAGGTTTTCTGCCGACAATCGAGCGGGAAGAATTTGAACTGGACGCCTTCGTCGGCCATTGTATCACTACGCTCGTTTCACCCCCGTGCAGTGACGAGGACCTGATATCACTTGCCGATGATGAGGCCCGGTACCGGCAGGCACTGGTGAAACGGCTTGTCTATGTACCGGTTTTTGAAGAAAACCCGGTCTTGTTTGTCCCATCCGGATATCCATTCAGCGTGGTTGCAGACAGGGGACGGTTAACCGACTTAATCATGAGCATTCTCGAAGAGATGGCCGGTACCGGGGGGCAGCACATAACAGTCAGCGATACAAAAGAGATGAACCGCAGTTTCGTGACCATCCGTGCAGAATTTTCGTCGCCGTGCACCGATTTTCCAGGTGACCGGCCCGGTTTCATGATAAAAGAATGCGAGTTCTCCGGCGGGTCCTTCACCTCCACAAAAGAAGGGGACGTAATTTCCACCGTGATTGAACTGCCGGCAGTCTGAACCCCCGGGGGTTTTGCCAGAACAATTTAAAATGGTGTATCGCATCCACTATAGCATTCTATGGAATATTCGGCAAAGAGGGCTTCGATCTTTTTTAAGTGGGGGATTTCCGGAGGCGTTAATCCCCTGCAATGATACTCCCTTCCAAGAAGGTCATATTTGGAGGTCCCCAGCTGATGGAGGGGCAGCAGGTTTACCTCATGTTTACCCGTGCCAGCAATAAATTCAGCAGTTGCAATAAGATTTCCGCGCGAATCATTGAATCCGGGGACTATGGGCACCCGGAATATCAGCCGCCCCTCCCATGACGCAGCAATTTTTTTCGCATTTTCAAGGATGAGCCGGTTGGAACACCCGGTACCAGCACGATGCCGGGCATCATCCATGCATTTGAGATCGAAAAAAACCCAGTCCAGCTGCCCGAGGAGAGAATGATAGTGCTCCCATGGGGCGTGACCCGATGTCTCCATTGCAGTATGGATATATGAATCAACGCATGCGGAAAGGAATTTTTTCACAAACGGGTAGTGCACCATCGGCTCTCCCCCGGACAAGGTCACCCCGCCAGAGCTCCCCCAGTACCGGCGGTCCCGTTGTACCTGCTTTAACAGTTCCCCAACCGTGATGAAAAACCCGCTTACCTGGAGAGCCCGGGAATTACACGCATTCACGCATTCAAACCCGGTGCAGAGACGACAACGCTCCCGCTGGACCGTAACCGGCAATCCGTTCCCGGGGATCCCAATGGCATGGCCGGTACAGGCCGGTACACATGCATTGTCTTTTTCGCATTGTTCCCGGTGATACAACAATTCGCGGTGAGGATCCTGGCCTTCGGGGTTCGCACACCACCGGCATCTCAACGGGCACCCTTTAAAATAGACAACGGTCCTGGAACCGGGGCCGTCATGAAATGAAAAACCCTGGATGTCGAAGAGCAACCCCGTTTCATCACTCATCCGGCGGTACTTCCCATTCGAAATTTTCGCATGTTTTTGCTATCATCCCTGGATACGCAGGGGTTTTTCCCCCACAGGTCCCCAGTTCTCCTCCCGAATCGCGGTAGGAGGAACACAATCTGCATTTTTTTTCCGGAAAGAACAGTTCGCACGCTCCTGCATCAGAGACCAGGTACCCTTCTTTCACCCGGCACATCCCCCGGAACACGTCCACCTGGATATATTCCCGGCAGTCCTGGTGGCAGGGGGCTTTCACGCTCATTGGATCTCCTCGTATTCAGTCCTGGCAATAATTTCGTCCTGGATTGGTTTACCCAGTTCAACCCAGTACTGGGTAAATCCGGCAACTCTCACCATCAGGTCGCGGTAGAGTTCAGGGTGTGCCTGTGCGTCCCGAAGGGTCCGGGAATCCACCACGTTGAACTGTATGTGAAACCCGCCCCGTCTCATGTATGCCCTGATAAATTCAAGAAATTTTCGTGTCCCTTCCCGCCCCTGTAGGGCAGATGGATGGACCTTGAGATTCAGCTGGGAATTTTGTGATTTGGCATGGTCCCAGCATGTAGCAGAATTACAGAGTGCATACGGCCCGTTCCTGTCTGTACCCGGGTATGCTGACAGGGACGCATCTGCGTAGGTGGTCCCGGCATGGCGCCCGTCAGGACTGGCGAGCGTGACTGCCCCCATGGGTCCATGGGTGGAGACCGAGATCTGGCAGGCATAGAGTGGTTTTTCATAGAGTGAGACAAAATCGTGACACATGTTGCAGAACCAGTCTTCCCAGTCCCTTAATATCGTATCAACATAAGGGTCGTCATTCCCGTATTTCGGGGCATCGTTGCATAAGGTATGGACCCTTGCGCAGGAACCGGCATCAGGTCTCATTTTCATCTCGAAGAGTGAACAGGACCCCGTCTCTCTTTCGTACGTGTACCCGAAATTATTCAGCAATGCAGTCTTTAACTCTTCAAGCGAGAAATTCTCCTCCTCAAATACATTCTTTTTAATCGATGCCAGGGAGTTCACGAGATTGATGCCACCCGATACCTCGACGCTGAACGTCGTGTTGTACCGCGACCCCATCATTCCGATATGCTTCCCGGATGTAAGGCAGTCCGGTTTAAGGATTGAATTGATCACCGGGGGCGTGATCTTTCTCCACGCATCATGCTGGATATTGTTGCACCTGCAGAGGAGGTCGACCGTTCTCCTGAAGCGGTCTTTGAAGGTGTCCATGAGGTCTTCGTAGGTCTCTATCCTTTTTCCAAGGGGCGGGAAAATACGCTGATCTAAACGCATGTCCATTCCATCGAACAGCACCACTTCAAGGAGTTTGGGAAGACCGATAAAGTGTACACCGACGGATGTCGCCGCACCCGCTCCACCCGGCAGGTAATACGTATGGGCACCAAGCCGTAGCGGCATCCAGGTACCGGCAGAGGACTCAAGACAACCACCGATTGCCCACGCCCGTGCCTCTTTTGGAGTCATTCCTTCAGGGCCATAGTTATTCTGGATAAATTCCATCGCTACGCGGTTGTTCACCCATGCAGGATAGCCGGTACCGGTTTTTGTGCATTCGGCTCCTTTTAACAGGAATTCTTCCGGTAATTTTTCATCGTAGAGCATGCTCAGGGTGGGCTGCGGGGTCGCACAGGTCATGGCAGATTCAATGATCAGCATTTCCAGTTCGTTTTCTGCACTGGCCCCGTCTTTGTCAAGACCGCCAAGACAGAGATTGTTAAACGTGTTGCTGGAAAGTACTCCCCCGATTACACCTGCAGACGCAAAACAATCAATCTCGGTGAATTTTAACCGCATGCATTCGAGGAGTTCAATCGTCTGTTCCCGCGTGAGGGTCCCGTTGTCCATGTCCTGTTTCCACCATGGGTACAACACCTGGCCAAGCCGGCCTGGCGAGAGGCCCGATATGCAGTCTTCATTCAGCACGGCAACATGAAATGTCCAGCAGAGCTGGAGAGCTTCTTGAAATGTCCGGGGTGGGTGGGATGATATCCAGGTCAGTGCCTCTGATATTTCGGTATATTCCCGCTTCTGATTCTCGTTGCGCTCTGTCCGTGCAAGTTCTTCTGCTTCCTGCGCATAATTCCGGACCCATTTCTGAATCCCCTCGAGTGCGGTACATGATGCCTGGTAGAAATAGAGGCGGTCCATGTCCGGGTGCCCGGCAACTTCAGCAATTTTCCTCCTGCACCATGCGATGATACCATCGATCCCATACCGGAGGGGATAGTAATAATTTATCACTTCCCTGCCCTGGGGAAGGGTGAACCCGGAATCAAACAGGCAGATGACCGAACGCATAATGGATTCTTTTTCTGGATAATCCGGGACAAACATCTCGTATTTATGCCCGATATCCTCCACAGACTGGTGCTCCCACATCCGTGTGAGTGCCATCAGGATTGGAAGTTCCTCTCTCCGTATCCCAAATTTGCCTGCAATCGAGACCACGTTGCCACTGCTCTCTGTGACATTTCCCCCGCCGGCCCCCATTTTTGTTACCTGGTCTGTACTGAACTGGCCGGATTCCAGTGCTTCCCGGTACATCTCGTCCTCTTTATCCAGGAGAAACAGTTCAGATAACCATGGCATCGGGTAAGAACCCCGGAGATAGCAGGTCCTCCTCATGACCAGCAGTTCCCCGGGAAAAATCACCGGCGTCAGGTGAGAGAATGCAGATTTTAGTGCCTCGGCTCTGCGGATTATCGGAATTTCTCCTGCCAGTTCCATCCAACGGCGGGTGTACCAGTACGGAAACTCCATTGAAATGGAAGATTTTGTCCCGAGGTAGATGTCCCGGAGTAATCCTGCCCGTAATGTTGGCTCCTTTCTTATCTCCCGGTCCACAACAGGTCCGGGTTTATGGTGATAATAGTAGGAAGCACTTTTTCGATCTTCTGGATATGATGGTATACCGTCTTGCATGGGGAAATCCCTGGGTGATACGTCTAGCCACGAACGACCTTTAGGATACGTTTATCCTGCCAGTATTAAAAGCATAATATTCAACATGTGCATTGAAAAATAAGGCACCCCAAGTGAAATCAGGGAAATAAAATTTTTCGCATTCCTTTAACTCGTTTCCGGCACCGTTACGGGGATAAATTTCGAAATTTTGCCCATATGCCTGGCTGGATAACCCCTTTATTTTTTAATCGTGGTGTTGAAAATGTTTTTTCGAGCACCCGTAATAGCTGCCGACCAATATGGCGTTCAATTTTTTTGGGTGGCTTACCCCGGGTCCCGGTGCTGAAGGTTAGCAAGGGAAACAACCGGCAAGGTCACTATGAGGGTGCCTTCTTATAAACTTCTGCCCCACGTCCCAGATACTGGTGGAATGGTATGACCGGTTCAAAATCCAGGTATCTCTTATTGCGGCTCGTTATTTTCCTTGTCGCGTCACCTGGGTGCATATCGCCCGGAGGTTTGACAAATACGCACCTCCCAATTAAGGCCTCACCCGATCCCCTTTCCCAAAAAGCATCACGATCCCGAAATGGCATCGGTCGGGTGGGGGACATGAAATATGAAATGAACCGTGCTAAAAGCCCCCTGACAACTCACAATTACTTTTTTTTCCTCTTTCTCTTACCTGGCGCCAGAGGTTCTGTTAAAAAGAATCCGGATGCGGCGAAAACCCCGGCATCCGGTGTGCGGGATTTCTCCCCGGAAGAAATTGCCGGCGTCATGAACCGGAAGAATTCACTGGTGAACTCCCCGTAGCTGAACCCTTCCGCCTCCACAACGAGTTTCCATCTGTTTTCCAGGGAGAGAATTCCCATGAAGGAAATCATCAGGTACATCGAGGTCAGGAATGGATCGAGATCAGCCCGGATTGTCTTGTCACCGATGCCCTCCCGGATCGCATCCTGCAGGGTCCTGCGACATGCACCATACCCCTTTCCAATCTCTGCGGTATAGGGATTTTCCCGGGAAAAACGTTCGGACCCATAAAAGTGGATCAGCCGGAGATAATCAGGGAATTCCTCGGAAAACAGGTAATAGGCCTGGCCCATCAGGGCTACCTTGACAATGCCGGGAACCTGTTTTTCCATGCATTCCTGATATTTTTCCCCGAGGATCTGAATACCGCGGAGAACAATCGTAGCGAACAGAGTCTCCTTGTTTTCAAAATACAGGTAGATGGTAGCCTTGTTCAGTTCAACCGAACGGGCGATATCATCCATGGAAACATCTTCATACCTCCGGGAAAAAAAGAGAAGCCTGGCTGCATCAATGATCTCGGTCTTCCGCTGTTCTTTTTCCCGTTGTCTTCTGTCGGAGATTCCCATGGTTCTACACCCTCTGAGCCGGCATGAATCTGCTCATCATATAAAGAATTCCGGCTCTTTTCGTTCTTTATACAATGTATACAAACGCAGCGAAACGTCACTGACCAGGCCGGGTTTTATCGTTCTCGCGTGGGCGGGGCAGTGCCTGATGCAGGCACAGCACGTGATGCAGTTTTCCGTGGCGATCGCCCTGCTGTTTTCCGGATCGATGGCACTGACCGGGCACCCCGCTGCACAGGTCCCGCACTGGACACACGCATCGCTGACCGCAACAAAATCAACATTCCAGAAAGCCGTGCCTTTCTGGTAAGGATGACATGGCTCCTGCCGGTAAGGGTGGCAGCCGGGGATTTTTATTTTTGGAATCCGGTCGGCTGATGCAACCGACCGGAGTTTTTCCTGTATTTTCTGCCCGAACCGTTCTGCGTGTTCCAGGTCACCTGCATCCGGACGACCCACGGCGGTCGGTGTTTCGGCAGTGGAAAAGGAGTGTTCCCCGATAAATGCTGCACCGGCAACCGGCTTGCATCCACGCAGGGCCAGGATATCATGCAGTTCGAGCAGGGCATCTTCGTACGCGCGATTGCCATACACCACAACGCAGACCACGGGCGTATTATGTGCCTGTATCGCATGCAGCCATTCGGTTACCAGTGCCGGCACTCGTCCCAAATACACCGGGACTCCGACAATGAGTAATTCTTTTTCCGAGGTCCGGAGTTGCTGAATTCTCGCACCCGGCCGGGTAATATCCAGCTCTTCCACGGTTCCCGGATTAATTCCACGTGCAATTTCCCGGACCGCCGTTTTCGTTGTTCCCGTAGGTGAAAAATATACCAGTTTTATTGATTCAGTTTTCATTTCCTCTAACTCCGTCAGGTGTGTGTGGATCTGCCAGGAGGCAGTCTCCTGTACTATAGTAACTTATAGTTATATTATA
>JAPKXR010000074.1 GCA_026394715.1 Methanomicrobiales archaeon
TGACCGGTGATATTCAATGGCTCATATTCATCTGGAAGATGGCTCTTTCACCCTTTTCTGGGTCCTGGCCTGGTGGACCTGCGCACTGGTGATAATCGGGATCGTGCTGTACCTGCTGAGGTCGAAGAATAAACCTGACACAAGGATGATTACGATAGCCGCATTTTTAACTGCGACCTCGTTTGCGATATTCCAGGTTAGTCTCCCGTTTTTTGGTGGAGTGCATCTGAACCTTACACCCTTAATCGGAATACTGGCGGGGCCATACATTGGCACCCTCATCGTTCTTATTGTCAATATCCTGTCCGCCGCGATAGGCCATGGTGGGTGGGGACTCATCGGGGCGAACCTTCTCGTGAACGTTTCTGAGGTATTAGTCGCCTATTTCACGTACCGGGGCCTGAAAAAGCTCACCCCCAGTCTCTTTTACCGGGCTGGACTCGCTACATTCGCCGGGCTTTTTATCGGGAATATTGTAATGATCCTGATTATTCTCGTATCGGGCATTCAGGGTGCAACACAGAGCACGTCGATGATGCTCATGGGACTCAGTGGTATCGCTGCGGTAAACATGGGGGTTGCCGTAGTTGAAGCGATTATCACCGGTCTTGTTGTATCATATATCGGGAAGATGAGACCGGACCTGATAGGGGGAGGACCATCATGAAACCGTGGAGAGAGATGAAAGGGATGATCCTCTTTTTAGTCCTGCTCTCGGTGGTTATCATCAGCTCGGTTATTGTATTCATGCAGACCGGACCGATGGGAATTGAAGAACGGTTCAGCCATGCCGTCGGTCTTCCCCATGAAGCTGAGGGGGCACCGGGTCTCTCGCTCGAAGGAAATCCTACCCTTTATGTAATTATTCTCGGTGTCCTGGGTGTTATCTGCATCTTAGCGTATAAATATGGAAACCTTTAGGTTTCTGATGAAAATACCCTGGGGACCAATTATTCGCAGGACTTGCTCAACAGATCACAGACTATTTTTTTGCGGATGAAGGTCCGGCACATCGTATACCCACAAGGATAGAGACCGCTTTTCAACGCCCTTTCGGTGAGGTGTTCTCCTCTACGCCTGGTCCCTGAAAAAAAAACCGTCCGGTTAACATTTTTATCTGGTTAAGTAGTAATATAGAGGAAGAACCGGACGTGGAACAAAAAAATGGAGAACGAGCTACCGATCCAACCATCCAGCGACCAGTATTGTGATACTATCGACTGGATTAACGTCTGGAAAGAGAGGAAACTCCGGCAGCTCGCAACCCCCCACTACCAGAACAGCATCGATTTCTGGTCCGATGAAGAGAATGTCCGGCGCCTGTATCTCTACGATAAGAAAGGGAGAGCAACACTGGTCATGGAACAACTGGGTGGGATAAAGATCTATCCGGGTGCAAAGGTCCTTGATATCGGTGCCGGACCGGGCACTCTTGCAGTGCCTCTCGCACGAAGGGGCTGTATGGTCACGGCGGTTGAGCCCTCACCAATAATGGTATCCGCATTACGGGAATACCAGGCATCGGAGCAGGTTGCAGACATTTGCATTATTGAGAAAAAATGGGAAGACGTGACGGTCGAAGAGCTCGGGGGCCCGTTCGATATTGTCATCGCTTCATATTCGCTCTCGATGGTGGATATCGGAGAGGCAATCCGTAAAATGGATGCTGTTTGTTCAGGCACGGTCTACCTTTTCTGGTTCTTAAAACCGTCACCGTCTTCGGAGATCCTCCATCATCTCTGGCCAAAAGTCCATGGTGTCCTGTACCACTATGAGCCGAAGGCGGACTGTCTCTTTATGGCCCTGCTCCAGGTGGGGATATATCCGAATTTCGAAGTCTTAAAATCTGATCACCGTCATCGTTACCTGACGATCGGTGATGCAACGGCAGATTTTCACCGGCGCATGGACTGCACAGATGAACACCAGGATAAAATAATCAGGGATTATCTCCGCACAAAACTAACGATGATCGGGAGTGAATTCCAGCTCAGGGGTTCATCATACGGGGCTAAAATCTGGTGGACAAAAACCCAATAATCGATACCACGGTACTTGGATTGCGATTGTGAGGCCTGGGAATGTTATCCTGGTAAAAGATATTACCTCATGAAACAGCACCTGGCGGTATCCGATCCCTGAGTCCGATCACAGGGGGGGCAACTACTGTACATTACACGTGATAATTCCCGTAAGGCCAGGAACAGTACGATGAAACCGGAAGCACCGTTCACTATCATCGGCACCGTCCGATCTCCCTGGAAAACAGCGACAGGTATGCCGATTCAGCCAACCGGGGCGAGGGGTATCACGGGACATATCGATATACACGAGGAATTCCGCCCCGGACTCGTTGACCTTGCCGGGTTTTCACGCATTATCCTGATCTACCAGTTCCACCAGTCTACAGGTTATGACCTCATGGTAATCCCATTCCTTGATACCAGGCCCCACGGGGTATTTGCGACACGGGCGCCGAGACGTCCCAGCCAAATCGGGCTCTCCGTGGTCCGCCTGCTTGGCGTTGATGAATCCGGGATAGCGATCGCAGACATCGATATCCTGGATGGGACTCCCGTGCTGGATATTAAGCCATATATATCCGAAATTGATTCGTTTCCTGGTGAAAAAACAGGCTGGCTTTCAGAACCCCGGGATATGGCTTCGTCCCGGGCAGACCGCCGGTTTTCTGACTGTTGATACCCAATGGATCCCACCTCGTCGGGAGTACTGGTTGGTATATCCCGGGGGTTGCGTGGATCAAATAAACGGTTATATGGACATCATTTCATTAAATAACTCTTTTATGGGGATTATTTAGGGAATGTTATTATGCATTGGCAGCGAAAAATAATGATTGGATCTGAATAGTATCAGCATGCCAAGCAAGGAGGAAAAAAATGAAAACCAGAGGCGTTGTTGTCATTGCTCTCGTAATGTGTATCGCATTGACGGGCGTTGCAATCGCCGACCAGATCACCTCAACGTACTGTCAATCAGGTTCCTGTAACATCGTCCAGGCAGGCAGCAAGTACGACCTGACGGTTGGGTCAGTTGTTACTTCAGCAGACAACAAGTTCGTCGGCGCTGATGCAACCTCACCGGTCACCCTGAACTACGCAATAAATGTAAAACCATACACGATCCCGGGCCAGGGGGCATTCCCGGCAATGGGCACGGTATCGGCATACGTTAAGGCGCACATTCAGGAAGGTCGCACATCAAATAATACGAGCAGGAACGAGGACCTTACCTACATTGAATCATCGTCAGCCAGCGGAATAATCAACGTGTTCACCCAGATAATCGCTTTCCAGTCCGTTAAGGTATTACCCTGATCTGACACTTTTAAAATACACATTTTTCAATTGGTTCTTCAAAGCATACACCATATGGCGCCAATTCCAGTTGCTATGTGTACATGCGGTTCAATACTTTAGCCCGCATGAAAGCCGGAATCCATGTTTCATTGTTACCCGGACCAGGAATGACCCCAACGAAACAGGTTAAAAAAGTCAACAGATCACGTCATTCCTTTTCCAATGCCCCCCCCCGAAAATCAGTGTCCTTCATTTTTTTAGATCTGAACACCTGGTTAATCGAACAACCTTGGGAAAAATCCCGTTCCATTCCGGCCTCGTTATTCCTAAAATAAGTGGGGTATCGGCATTTCATCACCCTCTATTCATCCCCTCCCGGCAAGTGCCCTGATTTTTGGTTGTAACCGCCACTATTTTCGTCAGTTTAAGAAAAAGAGATGTATGCAGCCATATTTTTAAATAACCTCAGTTTTCTCTTATTTCATCCGGATCCGGGCCTTTAATGGGCCTTTATTTACTACACCCTGCCATTACCCTGCACGTGGCCTGACCGAAAACGGGTCTGTCTGCCAGACAGGAATTTCGATTCCGCAATTACAAAAAGTGTCTCTGAATTTCTAAAATCTCTATTCATGTTGTATCAGATTATGGAGAATTCGGGGCATTGATCCGGTAAAATACGAATCATGTACCGTTGAGAATCTCGTTGATTGTCATGTCGGTGATCGGGGGGGTCTCTTGCAATGGGGCTGAACCCGGTCAGGCTGATCCAGCCCCTGTATCTTGAAACCGGGTTGTTTTCCGGCCCCCACCAATCAAAATAACCGGCATCAGGGAGCACCCCCCCTGGTAAAACCTGGGGGACGACAAGGGAATAATAAAAAAAAAGGGCCTAATTACACACCGATTGCTGATAAATCACCGGGGGCGGTCATAAACAGCCAATACCCTTTAGGTGGATTCATCAGTCTTTCGTCACTGAACTGACCGCTCCCACCATTGATAATCTGAATATCATACTGGTAGAGCGTCGTGTTGAAACCCATCGCCTGGGTCCAGTTATTCCGGACAGATATCAGCGTATCACGGGCAGACGCTGGAATTGTCCCGGAAAAACCAATCAGTTCCCATCCTTTCACAAGTTCACGTGATGGCGGGACCTGGAGCGGGTTGGGATCAAACTTCAGCGGGACCGTTGTCGGGTATTTTGAATAAATCCAGAACCCATACAATGGTAAAACCCGCGTATCTGCATAGACCGGGACCCAGTTATTAATTACGGCCTCATACTCCCAGATTGTACGACCTTCCGTCGTTACATTGTTAAAAATTGACCCGGTATCATATCCCGGGGCAAGCTTTTTTGGCACTGATACCAGGTTCCAGCCTTCACCCAGCACCAGGTTGTATTCTGATGGTTGCGGTGCGGAAACTTCAATGTAATCCGGGCGGGCCAGTGTGCTGTTCCCTGCACTGTTGGTCACCGTTAAGTTGACCGAAAATTTCCCGGCCGACTGGTAGACATGGACTGGACTTTTTTCCGAATTTATGGGACTACCGTCCCCGAAGCTCCATTGGTAGGCTATCGGTGGGAGGCCCGATGAGCTATCAGTAAACTTCACGGGTAACGGGTATGGTCCGGCCCGGGGGCTAGCGGTAAAATTAGCAACTGGTGAAACCGGTTCCAGCGTAGCACGCACGGTTGTGGTTTTTCCTGCAGTTACGGTCACGGTCTGATTATAGTCCTGGTACCCTGCCAGTGTTAGCAGTACGCGATGCTGCCCGGCACTGATTCCCGCAAGAGTATAGGGGGTGATAAATCCTGTATTGCTTCCATCGAGGTAGATCTGTGCCCCGGCCGGGGTCGAACCCACCCCGATATTCCCGTTGGTTGGTTCAAGCCCGATGATGAGGCCTGAGATCGCCGGAGGACTATTGACCATTGTGCTCGCGTTCGGCTTGTACCCGTTCGCTTCGACATACACGCGGTACGTCCCTTCAACGACGTCCCATTGGTACTGGCCGGCTGAATTGGTTACCTGCGGGTTCTGGTCGGGCTGCATGGGATGAGCCAGGAGCCCGGTTGGGACATTTACCCAGTTCCCCTCCACATCAGGCCACTGAAGATAGGCATTCGCTCCCTGTAATCGCATTCCTGAACTGGTGTCGTAGATGTACCCCGCCGGCTCAATGTAGATGGGGAACGTCATGCCGCCGATGGTGCACTCCCCCTCATGTACTAAGCTGATCGTAGCCGCCCCGTAGCGGGGATAGAATGTTGTCGAATAATT
>JAPKXR010000126.1 GCA_026394715.1 Methanomicrobiales archaeon
CAAGAGGGTATACCGTGATGGCGAAGTACCGCCCGGAAAGCAGCGTTGCGAGGTTTCCCGCAATCAGCGAAGATGACGAGCCGGAGATTATCAGCTTCACCCCGCCGCGGTCGTACAGTGCTTTAATATGCCGCTCCCATCCCGGGACGCCCTGGATCTCATCAAAGATCAGGTAAACGTCATCGTCTCCGCAGATGTCGGCACGGTATGCTGAAAGAATTTCTGCAAAAGGGTCGCGAAGCGCGGAAAAATACGGCTCATCAAAGTTAACGAAAAGAATTTTTTTTGCTGAAATTCGTTCACGCTTAAGGAGGTAATCAATCGTCTGATAGAGCAGTGTGGTCTTTCCGGATCGCCGTACTCCGGCGAGGACGATTATCTCTCCGGTGGTTGCGTATCGTTGTATCGGTAAAAGGTATTCATTGCGGGGTATCCCTGATGGAACAGATTCGCCATACCACCAGGGGTTCAGCCGGATGAGGGCTTCAAGGATACCGGGCATATTTTTAAATTGATCGTAATCAAACAAAAATCTTTTGTTAGAACGATTATAATCAAATTAAATTACTGGTAAATATGCGGGTTTTCTGGTTTGTTTCTTATCGCAATTGGCTGATCCGCACCTAAACCGTCTTTGTTGCTTTTTTTTCTTTTTCGAAATCCTCCATTATTATTCCCCCTCCATCCACTTCGGGCAATCCGTTCTTTTGCATTCAACCGAAAGAGACTCCAAAATCTCCAATGGTTTTTATCACCTCATAAATCGGATTATCATTCTCTTCAAGGGAACAGAAGGTATTAAAAACAGATTGCCGAATTACAATTATGATATCACAGAGAAAAGTGATCTGTCTTCTTGCGCTCATCCTGCTTGTCGGATTCGTCGCGCTCTCAGGATGCCTATGGCCTCCCAAACCAACCTCAACGGAACCGATTGTGGGTATCTGGGTATGGACTTCCTTAGATAATACAATCTATACCGATACGTTCGTCAGCGATGGGACATATGTTACTACCTCTTCTGATTCATCTGTATCCTCAAAGACCGGGACATGGTCAAAGATCCAGAACAACGAGTATCTCGTCAAACGTACCGATGGCGAGACATATACCTGGATCTATCACACGGCAACTGACACCATAACACAGCCGGAATACCCCAATGTACCCAGTTACCGTCAGGGGAAAGAACCGGTAACAACAAAACCGATAACCACAACACCCACAGTTTCGCGAACACAAGACCCGATAATTGGAGTATGGAGATACCTTGGCGATTCCGAGTTCAGAATTAAATTCAATGCAGATGGCACATCACAAGAAACGATCTCAGGTTTAAGCAGCCCATTTTCTGGAACCTGGCGGGCTCAGGGGAGTAATAAGTATCTCGTAACAAGAAACGGGGGGGCAAAGAGTACGTGGACATATGTCCCATCATCCAAAACCATTTACGAAGAGAAATACCCCCATCTTATTTATTACCCCTATCAGGGTAGTGTTTACATTACGTGACAACATATGAACCATGAATGATTGATACTGCAAATGCCTAATACCCTTTTTTTACCCCGGCAACACCCCCCTGTGAATGGAGGGGGCTGCGGGTAATTGTTCCTGTTTTGAAGATACGCGGGAATGCTAAAAATATATCAGAGCGGATCGAATGACGCAATGAGATTATAAAAAAACCACGGGGCTTCCCATCGCCGATTGATTCATCGAAAACGTGCGAAGGGTCAAAAAAAAGGAGCGTGTCATCCAAAAAACCAGAATGCTCTCATCAACCCGTCCCGTGAGGTTGGTGATGTGGGGCGAAAAAAGGTTAATTTCTTTTTCGGAAAACCGCCACTACACTCAAAAGAGCAATAACCGCAATCACCGATTCAAACCCTGGGAGACATACAACGCCCAAATCAATTAAGCATTCTTTTTTAATAATTATAAGATTGACAGCAACAGTCTTTTTCTCCCCTGCTGCAACCGTAACCGACTGGCTGGTCTGGGTGTAGTCAACCTTTTTGAACGAAACGATATGATTTCCGGGTTTCACTCCGCTAATCTGGGTTGGGGTCAGCCCCTTGTAATTCCCATCCAGGTACACCTCAGCTCCCGTTGGAGTGGAAGACGCCGAGATAGATCCATCAGTAGCAACCGGCTGCAACACCGCAACGACACTTTTCGTGGCACCCGCTGTGACATACACATTATCCCCAAAATCATTGTAATTTGATTTTGTGAGTTTCAGTGAATGGTACCCGGATGAGATGTTTGAAAGGACGGTCAATCCCAGTCCTTTGTAAATACCATCAAGATATACCGCAGTATCTTTTGGTGTTGAGGTGATGGAGATGCTTCCGGTCCCTATTGGGGGGAGGGGCTGCAGCGTCACATCCACTGGTGTAGGTTGTCCCGCATTAACCGAGAACTGTGAATAGTACCCATAATACCCGGGTTTCGTTATGGAAATCGAATGTGTTCCCGGCAGGATATCAGTAAACGTCGCCGGGGTCGTGCCTCGCTGCACGCCGTCAATAAAGAGATCGGCACCGGTTGGATACGAAGAGACGGTGAGTACTGCCCCGGACTGTGCCGTTATCGTAAACCCGTTCGGGAGCGTTGCCGATTGTCCGTCGGGTTTTGTGACGACCACATCCCACGTACCTGTATCTTTGCCGGTAAGATCGAAATTACAGGTAATCTTTGACTGGCTCGCGACGGTGATACCCGACGCCGTGATTGCCTGGCTCCCCCATCTTGTGAGTTTCACGGATACCGTCTGGGGAAAGCC
>JAPKXR010000146.1 GCA_026394715.1 Methanomicrobiales archaeon
TAAGTGCAAAATCGTGGTGTATTCGAGGAAATTACAACAATGATGCCTTCAATCAGTATGACAAAGCAGTGGAGAACTATTAAAAGGTCATTTGAATTGGACCCTGACTCTTGGTATACCAGGTCTTCAATAAGAATTACCTTACAAAATATCAAGCGATATATTTGAATCGAATTTATGTTTTGAAAAAGCTGTCCACTATGATCAAACACCCTGCATCAGTTATCCCCGTATAATAGGAAACCAATCAGACCAATCAATGAATCAAACATCCAATGTAATTTTCCCGGTATACAGTGGAGAGATCAAAACGATCCGGACCGATTTCCTCTTGATAAAATTCAGAATTGAGGGACTTATATTTCCAATTTAACCGATCATGAGTTTCAAATTCGTATAATAAGTTTAAATCATCGTCTTGACTAATCAAATTAGTACAGTGGCAAACTATTCTCAAACGACAAATCCGTGCTCCGTCATGCCACCTCGACGAGTAATTCGCTACGGACAATTGGTCCCCGCATATATCGTGGACCAGTTTGATCTCAAAAAGACGGACAAATTAACAGGGGTATTGAAAACGGGCCTGTTATAATCCAGGTAACAAAATCTAAATATATACCGTTAAAATCTTAATTGAGGCCATTTTTGAGGCCAATTATCCTTCAGGCCACGGTGAAAGAGGTGTTATTCCCATGTGTGGAGATGGACCTGTTAAACAAAAACCCGCATACGGCGTTTATGCAGACTGAGAACCTGACCGAAGAGAAATACTACGAACTGTATTCCCAAATGGAGGGCATCATACGGTATGTGGGATCCCTGGACACGAACGAGGTGGGCAGGCCGTTCAGGCTCCGGACCCGGTTGAAAAAAGTTCCCCTCATGCGTGAGAATAAACCACAAGACGAATTCTCTGGGTGATGATTCTTTCTGATTTCCCCGCTGATCCCCTTAAAATCGGGTAAAACATCTTAAGTTTCTCCCGGATTATAGACGCACATTGTACATACAGGCATCATCCTCACCCACCCCAACTCGTAAAATCCATCCTCGTTCGTTTAAATCGCCCGGATTTGCCCCCGTTTGGTTTTAATGCTGAATAATGCTGAAATGAGCGTTTTATCCCCGATTCAACCAGTTTTTGGCATTAATTTGGTGTTACCCTTTTTTAAAGTCCCATATAACCCTCTTTAAACGCACGATTTATCTATTCCCGGATTTGCCCTGGTCTCTTTAATGCCCCACCATGAGTCACGGTCAACCCGGAACCGGGCCTCACTGTCTCACACCTCAATCCAACCTCCACGTTTTCGGATGGGATACACCAGATCTCCATTGTCATGAAGATGACCCAACGAAATGTTTCATTCCTGTTCATGGACTATGCCAACGTCGATGCCGAAAGCCATATTTCCAATAGCGGAATAAATCTCCCTAGGCCGATATCCTCAAGGTCGGGCATCACGGCAGCGCCACGTCATCCAGCTCAGCCTTGCTTTCCAATAAACTACGGAAAATCAGCGTCAGGAGAGGTAGGGACCGGGAATTTTTATGGTCAGCTGGCCCAGGTGGAGACCACTACAAACAAATGGCAGAACAAAAGAACTGCAGCGGACTGCGAACACCACCGGGCGGACCACTACCAACCATTCGTTTAGTACCATGGAGGGGATCGGAAAAGCCACTACTATCCTGCAACCCCGGGACCCGAAGGGTGGGATGATCAGGGGCATTTGCCATCAGCCACGAAGGCGATGAGAGCGTCACAGAGTGCCATATTATGGTACTCGGGAGCAGGTCAGTTGTCAACCACCAACGGCCTTCACGTACCAGTTACCAGCGAACATGGCAAAGGGAAGGGCCAAACGTTCACGACGATGTTGAAATTGAGTCACTCGAACAGTTCAGGATATCCGGGGTATTGTCAAACAAGGTCATGTTCTCCCTGGAAGAACTGTAGCCGGACATGGCATGAAGGTGTACTGGTTCCTTCTAATGTCCACCTTTTCACGCCAGAATAAAAAAAGATACATGAATCATCGAAATACAGACTGCCATGAAACGATGCATGCCACACTGTTTATTCGTGCTCCTTGTAATCCTCATCCTGGCTGCCGGCTCTACCGGGACCTCCCCGGACTCATCGCCTTCTCCCATCGGTCAGTCCACTTCCGGCACGGGTACCAGCGGTATCAGTGTGTATTTCAACGCAATGGATACAATCCGTTCCTCCAGCTACCTCGAGCTCCCCAATCCCGATATGAATTACATCGATGTTACGATCACCAACCCCACGGGTAGCCCACAGACAGTCATCATGGGATCGGAGGTACCAGGTTACACCTGAAAAAGCGATCAACACGGTTGAGGTCCCTGATCATGGAAACATAACGGTCGGGCAGACACCATCACTCCGCACCAGTGCGATACCCGTGGAAATGACAACCGCAACGCTCCACTACAAGGTCACCCTTAAAGACGGAACACGCATCGATGAGTAGACCTTACCCCATCAAAATCTACGAGAAGTACACGATGGTCTGGTCGGTCTTTGATGGCGACGAGTGGCACGAAATGTCGGGGTTCATCGCCGCATGGGTGACCCCGCATGCAACAGAGATTGACCCGCTCGTCCGTCAGGCTGCAGAATACCATCCCGATAAGTCGATGAACGTATACCAATGCGGGGGTAGTTGCACGGATGACGAGGGGGAGCGTTACACGAATGCCCTGGTGAAGGCTCTCTTTATGGCGCTCAAGAAAGGTCACCAGATCTGCTATATCAACCCGGCCTTTACCTACGGAAAAACGTCCGATAAGCCCCAGCGTGTCCGGCTGCCAAAGGAAGATTTGGCAACAAAAATCTGTCAACGGTATCGATGGCGCAGTCCTGTATGCACCGGCCCTTGAATCCATTGAAGTGAACCCCCATATCCTCCTTCTGCCCACCCACGTGTTCGTCTGCTATGATACGAAGCCGGAATCCTCCAGCTCTATGTCCTGCCTCGCGACCACGCTGACCAGTTCGTCGACGTTCGAAGAAGCAGTCGCGACCGGGAACCAGGAATACCAGGCTGAGATAACGAACGGGAATTTTAAGTCAGGGCAATTCAAAGGACAAATCCATTGCAGATATGAGGAAGGAAGGCATCCTTCCGATGCTGTGAACGGGTGCACGGGACGAACCCCGTGGGACTCCGACAGGAGCCCCCAGCCAATGCTTTTTTCCATAGGTGGGGAACCCACTCATTTCTCAAACAAATATATCGGACCAGTTCTTCGGAGTCCCTGCATCAAAAACGATGCCCCTATTCCGGAGCTGGTTAGTACCCGGGATATATACCCCGGACATTAGCAGGTATTCGTTCTTTTCAGTGGATGTTACCGGCATGGTACGCAGCATTCCTTTTTTCGTAAAAGAGCCCACCTGTTTTTATGATTTCAGGATTTACTCGGAGGTACAAATATTTCGTAACACCAGAGTCAAATAATATTGAATCGAAGATCTACACAATTAGCGACTTGTGAAAAATGAGGTACTAACCGGAGTAATCATTGCGTTATTCCTTATCGTAACAATTGCAGGGTACTTTTTTTTCTTCACTCCATCTACTTCTGAAACTGGCGGACCAGATTACCCGATAGATTCCGGGGTTGTTACAACACTTGAGATGACCATTATTCCGGTGTCAGTTCCATTAACTTCGCCCAATATTCGTCCTGTTGATGTTGTAAACTATTCAATGAATGGGTATGGAGTCTGGCAGTATGGCGGAGGGCAGGATTATGAAAAATGACGGGACCTTATGCCAACTGCCTATGCCAATACATCGGTAACCAATACAGCATCATATTGCATTTTTTTGCCATGACCGACATCCATACCACCGATGAAGAATCTCCGGCACAGGCAGTTTATTATGGCTACCAATGGGATATTATGTCAGGATATTCACCGACTATGCTCTTTACAACACAGGTCCTTGACGCCGCAGTCCAGACGGTTAATGCCCTCCACAGAGAAAATCCATTCACCTTTGGTATCTTTCTGGGAGGTTGAAACCGCATCACTAAGGGAGTTCCCCCAGCAGTTCCGCACGTTTTAGATCCTCCGAAACAGCGACAACACGGTTTCAATCTTTACAACCAATGTAGATCCTTCAGTCAGAGAAGGGTCCCCTGCTGCAAAATCGCGATCATATGCACTCGCAACCTATCAGATATTCAACATTACGGCCGGGCCAAAGACGAGGGAACCATACAATGCAGATCTTGTCAAACAGTGAAGTCCTGATATGCAGGTGAAAATACAGGACTATGGAACGCTGATCCGAAGATAATTGATTTTTAATCATTTCCCTAAAATATTATGATGACACAAAAAAAGACCCTGTGGCATGATTTGGAAGTGGAGGATGAATTGAAATGGCAAGGTCAATAAAAACCAAAAAATGGAGAGAAAATGAATCAAAAAATAATTCCTGATGAAACGAACGAATATGAAAACGAAGCAGAATCGAGATATTTGTCTATCAGTATCCCATTAATCAGACCCTTTGGTCCGGAAGAACGAGGTTTACTCACCCTGGTTAAAAAAAAAATACCCGCCAAAGATTGTTATTTTTCCTATTCTGATTCGGCATTAACGTTCTATTACAATACTGTAGACCTGGACAAATTAAAAGATATAATTAAAAAAAATTACCTGGAAACACAACCAGATGAAACAGATTCCCCTGACCACGAAAAAAATATTTTTGATGAAATAATCGGACACATTGAAAACAATGGGAGCTATGGAATCAAAGGTCGGAAAAGAGTATTTGTTGGATATAACCAGGAAAGAAAAGTAAGAGGTCGAAAAGCAAAGGTAGTGAAAAGAAGTTCGTACTTTTACGCCCTGGATAATAACTTTACCAAAGAAATTAATGAAATCCCAACCGGATTTGAAAATAAAATTTTGTGTGGAGATAGTGAAACAATACTTAAAAAATTACCAGATAATTGTGTAGACCTGGTTTTTACGTCGCCCCCCTACAACTTCGGATTAGGGTATGATACCGGTGAAGATGGGCAACATTGGGAATTATATTTTAGCAAGTTATTTTCAATTTTTGACGAGTGTATCAGGGTTTTGAAATATGGAGGACGGATCATTGTCAATATCCAGCCATTATTTTCGGATTATATCCCCAGCCACCAGATCATCGCAAATCATTTCATGGAGAAAAAATTGATCTGGAAAGGAGAAATTCTCTGGGAGAAAAATAATTATAATTGTAAATACACGGCCTGGGGAAGTTGGAAGAGTCCAAGTAGTCCGTACTTGAAATACACGTGGGAATTTCTGGAAATCTTTTCAAAGGGAGATTTATTAAAACCGGGGCTCCGGGAAAATATCGATATTACCGGGGATGAATTTAAGAAATGGGTGGTCGCTAAATGGTCGATTGTACCGGACCGGAATATGAAAAAATACGATCATCCCGCGATGTTTCCCGAAGAACTGGCAGAACGGTCCTTAAAACTATTCAGTTATCAAAATGACATTATTTTAGATCCATTTAACGGAGTCGGAACAACAACCGCGGTCGCTAAAAGATTGAAACGAAGATATTTGGGGATTGATATATCCGAAGTTTACTGTAAAAAATCAGAATTGCGGCTTAAAGAGATCCTGGATTCATATGTTTCTCTGTAATACACGTGAATGTTGATAGTTCGCCTGATAAAAGTGGCCTCATCTTTTTTTATGGTGTTAAAAATCCGGGTTTCTGCGCCCGCCCTGTCAACCTTACCGTCCTCATCTAAACGTAATATTATCCGGAAATCGATAATGAAATGATGAACACCGGATATGCAGGAGAATACTAACCCCGGGATGGATTTTTATTACGGATATTCCCCTGCCGGTTGATATGTTAATCGGACTAATAAAAATCACCATGGAATAACCACGATGTAGTAACGAACAATCCACCAAAAAATGCATTGGATCATCGCCTTTTTCATAATCGTGACCTTTGAGTGGGTCCTCTCCTCAAGGGCACGATTAACATGGGAAATAAACCGACCGGTCCCGGGATTGTAACGAAGACATTAATTCGTATGGGTAGACCCCGTGTGGCAAACGCTAACACCGCCTGACCTGGTATGAGGGTAGGCCTGACCAACCATACGGCGGGACCAGGGAGCAATAAATTTTCCTCCCCCATTAACACAGCACCAATAGTGAGGACATCGCCCACCATCATGCAAGGAAAATGAAAATTGTAATTTTCACTTCTTAATAGCTGCCTTTACCTTGACCATCATATCTGGCGGGATTGGGTCCATCTTATGAGCGGTTTTTGCGTGTTCGGCTATCTTGGTCATCATCTCGTCTTCTGTTGGAGCGGAGGTCTCAAATTTACAGTCCTTACCAATACATACAAAGGATGGCATCTTTTCTCACCAATTGAATATTATTCTATGCCTATTTACGTCTTCTTGCACTCCACTCGATAGTCATGGACTTCGTATGCCGTATGGGATCATTGGTACGG